>JAEVZT010000598.1 GCA_023392115.1 Chloroflexota bacterium | reverse complement strand
CCCGGCGGCGTCGAGAGTCACTTCCCTGAACACCCGCAGAACGTTCCCGGCGCGGGGATGCCGCTTTCCGCCGACCGCGTTCGCTTCATCGGCGACGGCGTCGCGGCGGTCGTCGCCGAAACCCGCCATCAGGCGGTTGACGCCCTTGCGGCGATCAAGGTTGATTACGAAGTGCTGCCCGCCGTCGTCGACGCCGACGCCGCCGTTCAGGATGGCGCGCCGCAGCTTCACGAAACCGTCCCCAACAACCTCAACGCCTATTGGACGTGCGGCGACAAAGAAGCGACCGACCGCGCGATCAGCGAGGCGGAAGTCGTCGTCGAGCTGGACATTGTCAACCAGCGCACGATCAACAGCCCGATTGAGCCGCGCGGCGCGATCGGTGTGTATGATGCCGTCGAAGGCGAATACACGCTCTACGCCAGCACGCAGAATCTGCACAACCACCGCCTGATCCTGTGCTTCTACGTTCTGAACATCCCGCTGAATAAACTGCGCGTTGTCGCGCCAAACGTCGGCGGCAGCTTCGGGACGAAGGGCTATGTCTACCCTGACATGCCGCTCGTCCTGTTTCTGGCGCGTGAGCTGCGCCGCCCGGTGAAGTGGATCGACTCGCGTCAGGGGTACATGCGCTCGACGGTGCAGGGGCGCGATCACAAGCAGCACGCCGTCCTCGCCGGCACGCGCGACGGCAGAATCACCGCCCTGCGCTGCACGAGCTATGCCAACCTCGGCGCGTACCCCTCGACGATTGGTCCCGGCGTGGCGACGGCGATGATGGGGCGCAGCATCCCCGGCGTGTATGACATTCCAGCCGCCTTTGCCGAAGTCTACGCCGCGTTCACGAATGTCGTGCCGCTCGGCGCGCAGCGCGGCTCCGGTCGCGCTGAAGCCACATTCATGACGGAACGCCTTGTCGACCTGTACGCGCGCGAAATCGGCATGGATCCGGCAGAAGTCCGCTTCAAGAACATGATCCAGCCGGAGCAAATGCCGTTCGACAACCGCATGGGCTGGCTCTACGATTCCGGCAACTACCCGGAACTGCTCCGGCGCGCGCTCGATAAAGTCGGCTATGGCGACATTGCCGCCCGCAAAGCCGAGGCACGCCAGCGCGGCAAGCGACTTGGCATCGGCATCGCCAGTTTCGTTGCCGTCAGTGGTGTGGGTCCCTCGCCGCGCATGGCGAAAGAAGGCATGCTCGGCGGCACATGGGAAAGCGCCAGCGTCCGCATCGAGCCGACGGGCGAGGTCGTGGCGACGATCGGCTCGAAACCGCATGGGCAGTCACACGATACGGTGTTCGCACAGGTGATCGCCGATCGTCTCGGCTTCGGGCTCGACAAGATCAGGATTCGCCATTCGGACACGGTCGGCACGCCGTACGGACAGGGAAGCTACGGCAGCCGTTCGTTCAGCATGGCGGGACCCGCCCTGTATCTGACCTGCGAGAAACTGATTCAGAAAGCATGTGTCGCAGCGTCGCATATTCTCAAAGCTGATCCCGCCGAAATGGAGTTCGAGAACAGCCGCTTCTACGTCAAGGATCAGCTTGACCGGGGAATCACGCTGTTGGAAACCGCGCTCGCGCTGTGGTATGCGTGGGACATCCCCGAAGGCATGGAACCCTCGCTTGAAGCGACGACGTTCTTCGACGCGCCCGACTTCAACTACCCGAGTGGGGCGCAGGTCGCGGTCGTCGAGATCGACGAGCAAAGCGGCGAAATGGAGATCGTCCGTTACATCGCCGTTAGCGATGTCGGCAATATCGGCAACAGCATGGTGATGGACGGTCAGCTTCACGGCGGCAGCGTCCATGGACTGGGGCAGGCGCTGCAAGAGCGCGCCGTCTACTCGCCTGAAGGTCAGCTCCTCACCGACTCGTTTGAAACCTACGCGCTGCCGAAAGCGGAAGGGCTCCCGCACTTCGAGCTTGACTTCATCGAGACGCCAACCCCGCACAACCCGCTGGGCTCGAAGGGCGCGGGCGAGATCGGGACGGTCGGCGTGACGGCAGCGGTCGGCAACGCCATCTGCGACGCGCTGAGCGAGTACGGTGTCAAACACGTCGAAATGCCGTTCACGCCGGAGAAAATCTGGCGCGCGATGCAGCAAGCGGGCGTGCCATCATGAGGCGCAGCGCGGACAAACTTCGACAGCCTGTGCAGGTCTATACGAGGTGATCATATGCTGCCTGCAAAACTAGACTACGCTGCGCCGACGACGGTGCAGGATGCCGTTCAGACGCTGGCTTCTAACCCGAACGCCCTGTTCGTCGCCGGAAGTTACAACCTGATGATCGACCTGAAGATGCGCCGGGTGACGCCGGATCTGCTCGTCGATCTGCGACAAATTCCGGATCTCTACAGTCTGACGACGGACGAAAACGGCGCGAGCATCGGCGCGATGGTGTCTCTGCGAACGCTGATGGACGATGAGACAATCCGCTCGCGCTGTACCACGCTGGCGGAAGCCGCCGAAAAGACCGGGGACGCGCAAATCCGCAACATGACGGCGATCGGCGGCGCGCTCGCCTATAACGCGACCGGCAGCGCCATCACAGCCGCCGTCCTCGCGCTCGGCGCGACAATCTACGCCGCCGGCGCGCGCGGGAGCCGCACGATCGCCGCCGATGACTTCTTCCTCGGCGCGCGTTCGACGGCGCTCGCCGCCGACGAGATCATCACCGGAGTCACCGTGCCGTACCATGCCGGAGCGAGTGCCTACGAGCAGTTCAAGCACCCGGCAAATCTGGGGGCGGTGTGCGGCGTCGCCGCGAACGTTGGCTACGGGGCAGATGGCAGCGTCGTCTCCATCCGTCTCGCCGTCACCGGCGCGACGGCATCCAGCATACGACTGGCGGACGCCGAGGCGGCGCTTCAGGGGCAGGTCTTGAGCGTCGAGTCGATCAACCGCGCGGCGTCGGTCGCGGCGAACGGGCTGGAATGCGTCTCCGACCTGCATTTCTCCGCCGAGTACCGCGCCCATCTGGTGACGATCCTCACCGCCCGCGCGCTGAAACGGCTCATCTAGCTGTAACTGCATTCCGCAGGGGCGATCCGATCGGGTCGCCCCGCTTTCCCCTTCTCTCCCGCGCCATTTGTGCCATTTAGCCACCTGTGAGTTGACGTTCTTCCATTTTGCGCGCCGTGCGCGAGGACTATACTGCAACGGGTTACGGGAGTGAATCTTACCCGCAAGTTGTCCGACACACGGAGATGAAGGCACAATCCATGCCTCAAGAAGATCCGCGCATCCTCAAACTGCGCGAAATACGTGAAAAAGCGCGTCAAGGCGGCGGCGCGAAACGCGTTGAGCGCCAGCACGCCAAAGGCAAGCTGACCGC
>JAEVZT010000551.1 GCA_023392115.1 Chloroflexota bacterium | reverse complement strand
GCGACTCGATCATCAACTGCTGGTAGCCGGCACCGACATTGGTGCTGTAAAGGAACGGGTTTGCCTGACGCGGATTGGGTCCGATGCCGCCGAGGACGCCCATGATTAACGTCTCTTCGCGCGGAACGTCTTCCTGCGCCATCAGCACAGAGGATTGTACAAAGAGCACGAGGAGAAGGATGAGCCCCATTGTGCGCAGTAAATGACGCGAGCGGGGTGCGGAAACAAGTAACATCGATCTTTTCCCTTTCTTTTTGCCAGTGAACGGGACTGCATGTCGCAGCTTCAAGTCACTGGAGTAACAACACTTATAGGTTGGCGTACGTCAAAAATTGAGTACGTCCGCTGTCTAGGACAACCTCCTTTGGATACAGCCCTGCTCTCGCATCTTCACGCGGGCGTGGCAAACGGTGAAACTAGGCGGCGACGAAATGTGGATGGAGCGCTGCAGGAGTTCCCGAAGCCGCCGGGAACCTGTGCTTGCGCCGGTCAAGTGTATTGAATCGTTTGCGCAAACGTTAAACTGATTTTATCCTTATCGTCTTGAAGCGTCAAGCGAATAGTGCAGTCGTTTCTCTGGGCGGATCAGGAGGAGAAAGTGATCGAAGCAAAGCGTTACCTGAATGCAGTTCTTGGCACCAACTTGGTCAACGACGTCCTGCTGAGCGCAGACTCATTGGGCGCTGTCGTGCGCGATGGCGATGACATCACATTTACGGTTTCACTGATGCATCGCAAGCCCCGCCCCGGCATGTTGTATTTCGATCAGGAAGATGACGATCACGGCGAACCGGCGGGCAAGGATTTGCACTTCCGCCTGCGCTTCTATAATCACGACATTCTGCGCCTGCAAATCTCGCAGCGTCCGCGCCCGTTCGAGGACGAAAGCGTCATGCTCGCGTGGGATCCGTCGCTGCATGCCGTTTCCGCCGAAATGACTGAGGCGACTGACGAGTGGCGCGTAACCGGTGAGGGCGGCGCTTACCTGACACTCGGCAAAGGGCGATTCCGCGCTGCCTTCTCGCCCGATGGCAGTGTTGATCTGCGCTTTCAGCACCTCGACCAGTTCCTGCCGAACCTGAAAGACGCGCTTCCCGCCGTCACGCTCGAGCGCGGCGACGGTACGACTCTCACCGGCTTCGCCCTGTACACGCCACCCGGCGAGAACTTCTGCGGCACAGGCGAGCGCTTCGAGCGCCCGAACCTGTTCGGTCAGCAGATCGACCTGCTCAACTTCGACGCGGCGGGGGTCAACAACGACCGGACGTACAAGAATATCCCCTTCTTGCTCAGCTCGCGCGGTTATGGACTGTTTGTCCATTCGCCCGCCAAAATGCGGCTTGATATTGGCGCACACTCGAACCGCTCGGTGCAGTGGTTTGTCGAGGACGAGACGATCGACCTGTTCGTCATCGGCGGTGGGAACATGCAGGCAGTCCTGAAGAATTACCGTCGCGTGACCGGCATTCCGCCGGCGCTGCCGCTCTGGTCGTACGGCGTGTGGATGAGCCGCGCCAGCTATTACTCTGAGGCTGAAGTCGACGAAGTCGCGCGGCGGATGCGCGACGAGGGCTACCCAGCCGACGTCCTCCACCTCGACATCGGCTGGTTCGAGAAAGAGTGGAAGTGCGACTGGCGCTTCAACAAGACGACCTTTCCCGATCCGGAAGCGTTTTTCAAGCGCATGGACGCCATGGGCTTTCACATTACGTTGTGGCAGTACCCGCACATCCAGCCGGAGCTCGATCTGGCGGTAGAGGCGCTCGAAAAGGGCTACGTCGGGCGTGAAACCGACAAATCGCGCCGCTTCTGGCTCGGCTACACGCTCGACTTCACCAACCCCGAAGCGACGGCGTGGTACCAATCGCTGATTGAGCGCTTGATGCGCATGGGCGCCTCGGCGATCAAAGCCGACTTCGGCGAGGAAGTGGACGAAGGCGCAGTTTACGCCGGAATCGACGGCGCGAAGTACCACAATTTGTTTTCGCTGCTGTACCAGAAAGCGGTCTGGGAAGCGACCGAACGCGTCTACGGCGCGGGCAATACTGTCATCTGGGCGCGGTCGGCGTGGGCGGGCAGCCAGCGTTATCCCGTTCACTGGGGCGGCGACGCTGCGGTTACGTTTGACGGACTTGCCAGCACAATCTTGGGCGGGCTGCACTTTGGCTTGTCGGGCTTTTCCTACTGGAGTCACGACGTCGGCGGGATTCACGGCATTCCCGACTTCATGGTGACGCGCCCATCGGACGAGGTTTACGTCCGCTGGACTCAGGTTGGCGTCCTGTCGTCGCACATGCGCTATCACGGCGGAACGCCGCGCGAGCCGTGGGAATATCCCGCCGTCGCGGACATCACGCGCGAGTGGCTGCGCTTCCGCTACAGCCTGCTGCCGTACATCCTCGAACAGGCGGAGCAAAGCCGCCACAGCGGGCTGCCGATGCTGCGGTCGCTCGTGCTCGAATGGACGGATGACCCGGCAGTTTGGAGCATCAACGACGAGTACTTGTTTGGCGACGACCTGCTCGTCTGCCCCGTGCTTAATGAGTCGGGCAAACGAAATGTGTATCTGCCTGAAGGTCGCTGGGTCGACTTTTGGAGCGGCGAGGTTCTAAATGCGCCGCTCCACCTGCGAGGAGTGCGCTCGCCGCTGTCACGGCTGCCGCTGTACGTGCGTTACGGCGCGGATATCACCTTTGCCGAGCCGGTTCCGAACACGCGCCATCTGGCAGAAGCTAAACGCATCACCATTCGCTTTGACGAAAATTACGCCGGCTTCGACAACTCACGCCTGAAGGAGTGGATTCGCCTCGACGCTTGATTCCGCCCTAATCAAGAAACCAATCATACTCGTGAATCTCGTCGCCGAAGCGCCACTTCCCCGGCACTGTCGTGTCCATCCAGTCGAGCGGCTCGCCGAGCGGCTGCGGCTGCGCTGCCCGCTCAAGTGCCTGTCTCAGGTCATGCCGCTTCCCCTCGTCGAGGCTGTCGGGATCGATCGACACGAACAACGGCGTGCCGCTCCGCGCCAGCAGATCGAGCCACTGGCGGTTGAGCGCCCACGGGACAAGCTCAGTGACGCCAACACAGTCAGCATCGACGGCGAACAGGGCGTCGTGCTGGATGATGCGGAAGCCGAGCGTATTGACACCCATCTTGCGCGTGCGTGCCCACTCCTTGCCGCTTGTGTCGTCGCCAATCCGCTGGAGCTGAACTGTGCCGGCGGCTAGATGCCCGATCGTATTGCAGCCGATCAGCACGGTATCCCCGGCTGCCTGATGGATCGTCTCGTACAGCCCGCGTACAATTTCGGCGCTCGTGCGGCTGCGGTCGGCGAAAGACCATCCGCCGTCGGTGATCTCAGCGCCCATCTGGAAGCTCCACCGCCCGAACAGGTCGAACGTCGAGTAATCATGCTTGATCAGGTCATAGCCCCAGTCGACGAACGTCCGCACATCCGCCGCGATCCGTTCGAGCACTTCAGGCACGCTTGGATCGAGCATCCAGCCGAATTCACGCCAGATCTTGAACCGCTCCTGTCCGAGCAAATGAGTTTCAGGATGCCATTCGGTCGTCAGCAGCGGGCGGAACCAGATGCCCGGTCGACAGCCCGTCTCG
>JAEVZT010000511.1 GCA_023392115.1 Chloroflexota bacterium | reverse complement strand
CCAACGTGAGGAGCTGGCTGTAACCGGGCATCAGGCTCAGGGTGTAATCACCGGCGCTGTCACCAAAGCCGCTGACTGTGACCGTATACTGTTCGGTGCGTGGCAGCGTTATCGCTTCGAGGAGGGCATCGGGGCTGTCGGGGTACTGGTAGTCGTCGTTGCTAAAGATCGTCCTGCCGGTCTGGTCGCTCACGCTGACGACCGGATCAAGCGCGCCGTCACCCGACCGAGCGAGCACGGAGACAACCGCGCCGCTCTGGGCGCGGAAGGTGTACGACTGCGACTCAGATGCGGCAAGCGTCGCCTCGACAGGCGCGGTAAAGGCGATTGTTGTCGTCTGCGCGTGCGCAGGCGTCAACATCAGCAGCAAGCCGATCAGCATGAATAGCGTTTTCAATTCAGGGGTAACCATTCAGGGAACTGCGTGTTCAGGCGGACGAGAAATGTTTCAAAGTCTTCGGGCGTCATCTCCGCGCCGTTGAGCCAGCGTTGGTTTTCGGCATCGCGGACGCGGCGCTGCTCACCGGCAATACGCAAGTCCTCGCGGTCTTTCATGCCCTTGCGCTCGCTGACGAGCCGCGTGAACGCGCCCGCATACGGGAAGCGCTCGACCTGTTTCGGGGACATGAACGTGTAGACCGATAAGAATGTGTCCTCGTAGACCACGGCACAGGCAGCCATCGACCAGCCTTTCGGCACGCGCGCTCGCCGTGCAATCTGGAACGTCCACAAGAGCGTGCTGGCGGGGTCTTCCGATAAGATTTCCTGCTGCACTTTGCCCTTCGAAACGGTACGGACGCCATCTTTATCGACCTGTACGAAGCGTCCGCTTGTCCAATGCCCTTTAAGCACACGCTCGACCAATGCGGTGACGCCGTACGCGCCGACAAAGCCGAGTATCACTGCCAGCAGGCTGAAACCCTCGTTGGTGATGAGTACGCTGAGGACGAAGAACAGGATCACCCACGCGGCGACAAACGTGACGATGATCGCGAGCCGCAGCCCGCCGTGTTCGCGGTCGACGGGAATGTTAAGCGTTTGATTTTCAAGCGAGTTCACGATTAACCTGCTGATTGTTCCGGCTTCTGAGCGAAAAAGATCACCCGCGCTGCCTGTGCCGCTGTCGGATCGACCGGCGACATGCGCTCGTCAAGCAGTGCCATTATGCCGAACCCGACGCGCGCAAGCAAGGCGCTGACTACCTGAATCGGAAAGCCGCGCCGCGTGCGAGAGGCGAGCGAGCGCCGCCACGTCCCCGCCGCGCGTTCGAAGACCGTGAACGCCGTGAAGCTCGCCAGCCGTTCATAATCGAACTGGTTGGCGCCGAAAACGACAAGCTCATCTGAGTCGTGGATGAATTCGTCCGCCGCGCCGCCCTTCGCCAGCCCTTCGATCGTGTGCAGGTCGAAAATCAGGAGCTTTCCGGGGTTCAAACACCGGTAGACTGACGCGAACACGCCTTCTAGCTCGCGCAGACTGTTGAGTTCGTTGAAGGTGTCGAGCGCCAGCGCGAGGTCGAGGTCGTGCAGGTCGTTCAACTTGCGAATGTCACCGGGCAGCCAGCGCAAACCCAAACCCTCGCCGCTGAACGCCTGCCGCGCGGCTTCGAGCATGTCCGGCGACGAGTCGATCGCCGTCGTGTTGTAGCCCCGGTTGGCGAGCCAGCGGGCGCTGACGCCGGTTCCCGTGCCGAGATCGACGACGCGCCGTCCGAGCCAATCATTTGCCTGTGCATAGAGGATGATCTGCGGAGTCATGGCGGCGGCAAAGTTGGACAAGCCAATGCGCTCGTAGATTGGTGCGAGGGCAGCATATTCGTCGTTCATGAATGCCTCACTGCGCGCGCACGAACAGCGGCGCGTAGGTGTAAATCAAATCCAATTCCTGACTGTAAATGACGACGCTTCTCACCGTCGACAGATCGACATTTGAGGGGAGTGTGTAATTCTGGTTGCCGATGCTCCCCTTCAACAGCCCGACCTCAACGTGAAGTTCGCCTTCACGCATCGCTTCAGGTGTTTCCGGCTCGGCAGCAGGCGAGAGGAGCACGCGAGCGTCGGGGGCGTTCGGCATCGAGAAGCCCTCGAAGCGCATCATCAGCGGGGCGCTCACCTGTTGGAAGATCGTGACGCTGCCGCGCCCCCAGCGGATGGCGTCGATCGTGCCAAAGGTGCCGGTGGCGGCAGTGACCGGCGCATTCATCTCCGGCATTTCTTCGTCTTCTTCGGGTGCGGCGGCGCGCGGACCGAGGACAGCTTGCACCATTGCCAGCGCCTTCGCTGGTTCCGCCGCCTGCAGCGCGAGATAGGCTCGCTGCTGCTCTGGCGGCAGGCTCAGGAAATCATCCTGCAAACCTAATGCCAAACCGGGGAAGGCAATTTCCTGAACAGGGGCTTCCTGCTCGAGCAGCGGCTGCCAGTAGGGGAACGTGAAGGTTGCGACGACGAGGAGCGCGCCGAACACGATCAGGAGGAGACGAAGGCGCATTGGTTCTCAGGGACGCTTGCTTGGCATCATGTAGCCCTGACCGGGCACGGTGATGATGTATGTTGGATGACGCGGGTTCTCTTCAAGCTTCTGCCGAAGCCGGGAGATATTGACGCGCAGCACCGAGTAGTCTCCGCCATACTGTTCACCCCAGACGGCATGCAGCAGCGCCTCGTGCGTGATCACTTGACCGGCGCTCCGCATGAGCGTGACGAGAATGCCGTACTCGACCGGAGTCAGGTGCAGCTTCTTGCCGCGAATACTGGCTTGGCGCTTCGCCATGTCCAGTTCGAGGTTGCGCACGCGCAGCTTCGGCTCAACGCTCGGCGTCCACCCGACGCGGCGCAGCAGGGCGCGAATACGCGCGACCAGTTCTTCAGGCGAGAACGGCTTGTCCATGTAATCGTCAGCACCTGCTTCTAAAGCGACGACCTTGTTGCGTTCGTGGGTGCGCCCGCTGAGGACGATCAGCGGCAGAAACGAATTGGCGCGCAGCTGCTTCAGGACTTCAAGGCCGGGAATGTCCGGCAAGCCGAGGTCGAGCAGCACTAGATCAGGCTGGGTATCTTTAAGCTCGTTGAGGGCGACTTCGCCGCTGTCGACGGCGACGGCGCTGTAACCGGCGGTTTCGAGGAGCGCGGTGACCATTTCCGCCGTGTCTGCATCGTCCTCGATGATCAAGATCTGTCGGTTGGATTCGCTAACAGTCAGCATACGGACTACCCGCGTCAAAGGATTACAAGATTTTTCCGATGTTGCAGCTTCTGTAATTAAAGCATAGAAGACATGGTCTACGCAAACGCCTATTTTACCAGCCGGGAAACGAAAAGCCCACTCAGAGGTGAGCGGGCTCGGGACAGACGCATGGGCGCAATAGGACTCGAACCTATAACATCAGTCTTGTAAGGACTGCGCTCTGCCAATTGAGCTATGCACCCGATGACGCCATTCTATAATAAGCGCCGCGACATATCAATCCCCGCGTCGCGCTCGCTCACAGCTTGGGCGGCGTGACGCCGGTTTGCCCCTGATATTTGCCCTTACGGTCGGCATACGAGACTTCGCACGGCTCGTCGCCTTCGAAGAAGATCACCTGCGCGATGCCCTCGTTGGCGTAGATCTTCGCCGGCAGGGGGGTCGTGTTGCTGATTTCGAGCGTGACGAAGCCTTCCCAGCCCGGCTCAAATGGAGTGACGTTGGTGATGATGCCGGTGCGGGCGTAGGTCGACTTGCCGACGCACAGTGTCAGGACGTTGCGCGGGATGCGAA
>JAEVZT010000500.1 GCA_023392115.1 Chloroflexota bacterium | reverse complement strand
GGTCTGGCGGGCGTCAGTCGCTCGATGACGCCTGAAGCGATGGAAGAAGAACTGACGCCGAAGTTCGAGGTGCTGAAAGCCCTCGACGCGCCGATTGTCCATTACAAGGTGTGCTCGACGTTCGACTCCGCGCCGCACATCGGCAGCATCGGACGGGCGACCGAGGTCGGCTGGCGCATCTTCGAGCCGCCCTACGTGCCGCTGATTGTCGGCTCGAACAAGCTCAAGCGCTACGTCGCCTTCGGCAACCTGTACGCCACCATGAATCAGGCAGTTTCGCGCGGTGGCGCGGCGAACGGTAGTGCGCCGGTCGTCCGCGAAGTCACCTACCGCATCGACCGTCACCCGGTCATGAGCAAACACCCGATCACGCCGATGCACGAAGCCGATCTGCGCCTGCACCTCGCGCGGCAGACCGACTTCCCGATCGAGCTTGTCGACATGCTGACGCTCGACAGCGGCGCAGACGCGATCGACAGCCGCATCGCCGATCTGCTCGACGAGCAAACGCGCATCATCCTGTTCGACACGCTCCACACGGGACATCTGTGCGCCATTGGGCGCGTCCTGTGGCAGCTCGGCGCTGATCGTCCGGCGTTCGTCGTCGGATCGTCGGGCGTCGAGAACGCGCTGGCGGAATACTGGCTCGCCGAAGGGATCGTCGAGCAGCCTGAACCGATCACGCCGCCCGATCCGGTTGATCAGTTGATCGTCATGGTTGGCAGCGCGTCGCCGGTGACGAGCGAGCAGATGACGTGGGCGATCGAGAACGGCTTCACGCCGATCCGCCTCAACACCGTCGATCTCATCAACCCCGAACGGCAGGACGCCGAACGCGAGCGGATTGTCGGGGAAGCCCTGACCGTCCTCGGCACGGGCGCGAGCGTCGTCATGTTCACGGCGTTCGGCAACGCCGACCCGGCGATCGCCGAAACGAAGGTGGCGATGGAACGGCTCGGCACCGACCCGAACCGCGTTGGCTCGATCCTCGGCGCGCAGCAGGGGATCATCGTCAGGACGCTGCTTGAACGGACGGGGCTGCGCCGCGCCTGCATCGCCGGCGGCGATACGTCAGGTCATGCCGCGCGCCAATTGGGTATCTACGCGCTTGACATGCGCGTGCCGATCGCGCCCGGCGCGCCGCTGTGCCGCGCCTATTCGAATAACCCGCAAATTGACCGGATTGAAATCTCGCTCAAGGGCGGGCAAAACGGCAAACATGATTATTTCGGCGCCATCCGTCAGGGACGGGCGCTGTCGAGTTAACCCTATCTAGAAGGAGAAACAATCGTGGCTTTGAAAGTTGCATTGATGGGTGCCGGCGGCAAGATGGGCTGCCGCATCACGGATAACATGGTCAAGCACCCCGACAAGTACAACATGGCTTACGTCGAAGTCAGCGAAGCCGGCTGCGCCAACCTCGCCAAGCGCGGGCTGACGCCGGCGCCGCAGCCAGAAGCGCTCGCCGACGCCGACGCGGTCATTCTGGCGCTGCCCGACCGCCTGATCGGCAGGATCACCGAGGAAATCATCCCGACGCTCAAGCCGGGCGCGATGGTCATCAGCCTTGACCCCGCCGCCGCGTATGCCGAAGTCATCCCGCTGCGCGACGACCTGACCTACTACGTGAGCCATCCGTGCCACCCGCCGCTGTACAACGACGAAGTGACCGAAGAAGCGCGCACCGACTGGTTCGGCGGCGTCAAAGCCAAGCATCACATCGTCTCGGCGCTGCACCGCGGTCCCGAAGAAGATTGGGCGAAGGGCGACATGATCGTCCGCGACATGTACGCGCCCGTCCTTAACAACTACCGCATCACCGTCGAGCAGATGGCGATCCTCGAACCTGCGCTCGCAGAGACGTTCACAGCAACCGTCATTTCCGCGATCAAGGAAGCCTACGACGAAGCGGTCAAGATGGGCGTGCCGGAAGAGGCGGCATGGGCGTTCCTATCGGGTCACGCGCGGATTGAATTCGCCATCATCTTCGGCTTCTCCGGTTTCCCGTTCTCGGACGGCGCGAAACTGGCGATCCAGAAGGCGTATGACAAGATTTTCAAGCCCGACTGGAAAGAACAGATCATGAACCTCGACGCCCTCAAGCAGAGCGTCGCGGAGATCACCGACAGCCTAAAGTGAGGCGGACTCGTGGCGACACTGCCCCAGCTCCGGCGCATTCTCGACAGCGCCGGAGAACCCTATCACCTGCTTGACCTGCACAATGGTATGCGCGCGCTCCTGACCAAACGGGGCGCGCGCGTCCTCGGTTTGTTCCCCGATCCGGAAGCGGAAAACCTGTTCTGGACGAACGCGGCGCTCAACAGCGCGTCGGATTTCCGCGCCTTTGCTGACGCTGGCGGCTGGAATCTCGGCGGCGAGCGCTGCTGGATTTCGCCTGAAATTCAGTTCAACACCAGCGATCGGGAGCACTTCTTCGACACGCTTTCGGTTGATCCGGCGATGGATCCCGGCGCGTACGGCCTGACCGCCGATGCGAACGGCGCTTGCTTGGAGCAAACACTGACGCTCACGGCGCACAACCTCGCCAGCGGCGACAAGCGCCTGAACGTCTCGCGCACCATCCGCCCTGTCGCCAACCCGCTACCCGAATCGGCGCTCGGCGGCGCGCTGTATGCCGGTTATGAGCAAAAGGCGACGCTGACCGAACTCGACGACGCGCCGATCCTGAGCGCGATCTGGAATCTCGTCCAGCTCAACGCGGGCGGGACACTGCTGATCCCGGTTTACGGCGAGGTTGAGTCGGCGCTGTACTTTGGCAACGCGCCCGACGAAGCCTATCAGACGACAGACGGGCATCTGCGGATCAACATCACCGGCAAGCGCCAGTTCAAAATAGGCTACGACGCCCGCTGCATGACTGGGCGCATGGGCTACCTGAACCGGCTCCCCGACGGGCGCGAGTACCTGCTCGTGCGCCTGTTCTTCAACAACCCGTCGAACCCCTACCCCGACGAACCGCCCGATCAACCCGGCGTCAACGGGCACTCCGTCCACGTC
>JAEVZT010000440.1 GCA_023392115.1 Chloroflexota bacterium | reverse complement strand
TCAACGTGGTTGAGACGCCTATCGCGGCACTTGAGAGTGCAGGTAGTCAATTAGAGGCGGTTCGGTTTGGTGACGGCACGAGTCTGCGCTGCAACGCCCTCTTCATTAGTCCCAGAACGACCCACCGAACCCCCTTTGCCCACGATTTGGGATGTCAGGTTAATGAAAACAATGTGGTACAGGTTGATCTGCGCGGCAGAACGAGTACGGAGGGCATCTACGCGGCAGGTGATATTTCGTCTCCGATGAGAAGTGTGGCGATCGCGGTGGCGCAAGGCGCGGCGGCGGCTTACGGGATCAATGCCGACTTGGTCGACGAGGACTTTCCTGAAGCAGCCGAAACCGCCTCATACTAAGATTTCGATAAACGGCGTCAGCCTTCGCGGGTATATAGCAGTTCTGTGGAAGCTGACGCCATCGAGACCATTGAACTTCAAACAACGTCCCGAACTATTCCCCCCCTGTCCTGCCTTGAAATATGTTTGCCGTCGCTACGGGATGCCGGCGGCGACTCCGCATGAAGGGACGTTCCACCACCCGATACGAGAGCGACGCCAGCAGCAGCGTGGTCGCGATCACCGCCGCGTACGATCGCACACCAGCGATGCCGGACGCGCCGACGGCGAACAACGCCAACATGTGCCAGAGGTACATCCCATACGAAATATCGCCTAGCCAGCGCGTGATCTTGTTTTCGACCACGAAGTGTCCGGCGGTCACGTTGACGATCAGCCAGCCGGAGGCGAGCGCGACCCCATAATCGATCGCGACGTTGTGTACAGGCGTCTCGAACAGAATCAGGATGCCGAGCGCCAGCGCGAGGACGATACGCGCCGGAAGCGTCGTCAGCACATGCTCGACTGACAGCCGCCGCGTGTGCCATAACCACGCGAACAGCGCGCCGATCGCAAGCGCGTCAACCTTCATGTGTAGCGCAATCTGATGGACGGCGCTTTCGGGCGGCGTCAGCGCGAGGATCAACAGGCGCAGTCCGATTACCAACCCGAGTGCCAGCGGCACACGCCGCGTCAATGCCAGCGTCGGCGCGAGCGCGTAGAAGATTACTTCGACGCCCAGACTCCAGTAATGGCTGATCATGCCGGAAATGCTGTCCAGCGCCAGCGGCACGAAGGCGGCAAAGCCCAACGCCGCCGGGAACTGGACGCTGTCGAACTGACGCGCGAACACGATGGCATAGTCGGGTGCGGTGGCAATGCTCACCGCCGCGGTGACCAGCAGCACGAGGTAATAAAGGGATGCGATCCGCCGCACCCGCCGCAGATAAAAGCGCCTGACATCAACTTGATCGCACTCGTGTTTCTCCTCCAGCAGGATCGACGTGAGCAGGAAACCCGACAGGACAAAGAACAGCGTCACGGCGTCAGTTCCCGTCATCGTCAGCTGGAGGAGAATCCCGGTGTTAACATCGACCTGAAACCAACCGGGAATGAAGTGAGAAACATGCCAGATGATGACCGACAGCGCCGCGTAGGCGCGCAGCGCATGCAGTCCGGGGATGTAACCGGTGATACGAGACGCGGGAGGTGTGATCATCCCCGCATGATAGCACGGAAGGCGGGGAAACGTCAGGCGGGAACAGCAAGTGGATCAAAATGATCGATCGCTTCAGCGCGGCAAATAAAGAGCGCGTGATCGCGGGATCACGCGCTCTTGAAACCACTGCTTGTGCCGGAAACTACTTGGCTGCCATGCGCTCAATCAATGCTTGCAGTTCCTCAGCACCCTGCTCCACCGTGAGTTCGCCGTATGCGACCCGCTGACCGAGCAGCTCAAGCTCGTTGACGAACTCCTGATCGTTCGGCAGGTTCGGACCCTGCGGGATGGTGCGGTCGGCAACCGCGTCGTAGATGCGGTAAACCGCCGCGTCCATCGGGGTCGCTTCGTCGGCGATCGCCTGACGCACGATCGGCGATGACGGAATGCCGCGGTTGGTCTGGAGGATCGCGCCCGCCTCAGGGCTGGACACGAAGAAATTGACGAACAGCACCGCCGCTTCCTTGTTTTGGCTGGCATTGTTCACGCCCAGATACTGGCTCATCTGGATGGTATAGGCATCTTCACCACCTGCCGGCAGCGTCGTCAAGCCCAGTTCGTCGGTCATCGCCGCTTGATAGGCTGCCGTCTGGTTGCTCCAGATCAGACCGATCGCCGCGTCACCCGCCACGAGCGCGGAGCTGTCCGGACCTTCTTCGGTGTAGGTGTAGGTCGTTTCCGGATCAGGGATCAGCCCTTCAGCGCGCAAGTCAGCCCACAGCTGCAGCCACTTCTGAGCAGACTCGACCGTCGCATAGGAGGTGCCGCCGTTGTCCAGCGTCCAGATCGGGGTGCCTTCCTGAGCGTAGAAGTAGCTCAGATAGTTCGCCTGCGTCGTGCTGTTGTCGACGAACGGGAAGACGCCTTCGGGCAGCGCCGCCTGAAGCTCGCGACCGTAGTCGAGCAATTCGTCCCATGTCATGTTGTCTTCAGGAAGATCGACGCCAGCCGCCTCAATCATCGTCTTGTTGTAAGCGAGGACGAGCGTGTTCGTGCCAAGGCTCACCGCGTACAGATCGCCATCGGCAGTCGACGCCGGGATGAGCGCCGTCTGGTCAAAGCGTTCGGGCGTGTCGATCAGAAGCTGCTTGCCGATGTAGTCATTGAGAGGTTCAAGATACTGCTGGTAATCGGGCCAGTTGCCGCCGAGCTGGAAAATGTCGGGCGCGTTACTGCCGGCGAGCTGCGTGTCGATGATCTGGAAGTGGTCAGCCGTGCCGCCATTCGGCTCGCCAATGACCGAAATATCAGGGTACGCAGCCTCGAACAGTTCGATCACCGCGTTGGTTCTGGCAGCGCGATCGTCGTTGCCCCACCACCCGACGCGGATTTCGGCGGGACCGCCGGTGTACTCGGGCAGCTCGAAGGTGGCGCCATCCTGTGCTGCGACCGGCAGGATGGCACCCATGATCATCAGCGCGAGCAGTGCCAGAAACGTAAATTTGCGAGTTCTTGTCATCCCTAATTCTCCTGATTCTGTAGTAGTTTGTAATTTCAGCGGAAAAATCCGACCGGCATCATCGCTTATCATTTCATACACGTCTCTCCTGTTAAGGCTAGCCCTTCAAGCCCGTCGTCGCGATACCCTGTACAAAGTATTTCTGCAGGGAGAAAAACAGGATAAAAGCGGGAACGACCGAGAGCGTGGACATCGCCAGCGCGCCGCCCCAGTTGTTGACCGCGCCCGCGTCGCCGACGAACGTGCGCAGTGCCCTAGATACGGTGAAACTCGCTGGCGTGGTGAGGTACAGCAGTTGGTTGAAGAAGTCGTCCCACGTCCACAGGAACGTGAACAGCGCGGTCGTCACCAGCGCGGGCGCTGCGAGCGGAATGACGATGCGCAGGTACACCCCGACCTTACTGCACCCATCGATGATCGCCGCTTCCTCGATCTCTCTCGGCAGACCGCGCATGAACTGGACGAGTAGAAACACGAAGAAGGCGTCGGTCGCGAGAAACTTTGGCATGAGGATCGGCAGGTATGAACCCACCCAGCCGAACGAGTTGAACATGATGTAGCGCGGGACGAGCGTGACGTGACCCGGCAGCATCAGCGTGATCATCATCACGGCGAACCAGAAGTTTCTGCCGACGAACTTGAGGCGCGCGAAGGCGTAAGCCGCCATTGAGCAGGAAATCACGTTTCCGACGACGGCGATGGCGCACATGATGAGCGAGTTGACGAAGAACGTCCCGAAGGTCGTGCCCGCGTAACCTCGCCAGCCGGTGATGTAATTCTCAATCGTCAGGGCTTTCGGTATCAGCCCCGGATCGCTGAAGATCATGTTGTTCGGCTTGAATGAGCTGATGATCATCCAGACGACGGGATAGATCATGAGCACGCCGAGCGCAATAATGAATACATGCGTCAGCCCGTGACGCACAAACGTACCGGTCTTCACGTTAGTCGCCGACGCCATAATTCACCCACCATCTCGATGACCTAAAGACCACCGCTGTTATCACGCCGATAATGAGCAGCAGCACCCACGCCATCGCCGAGGCGTACCCCAGCTCGTGGTATGTCCAGCCCTGAATGTACATGTGGAGCGTGTAAAACAGCGTCGAGTTGAGCACGCCGCCCCTGCCGCCGCCGATGATGTAGGCTTGAGTAAACGCCTGAAACGCGCCGATCATCTGGATGACGAGGTTGAACAGAATCACCGGCGAGAGCAAGGGGATGGTGATGCGGAAGAACTGCTGCACCTTGTTCGCGCCGTCGACGCTCGCCGCGTCGTAGTACTCCTGCGGGATCTGCTTTAGCCCCGCAAGGAAGATGATCATCGACGAGCCGAACTGCCAGACCGACAGCAGAATGAGCGTCCCTAGCGCGTAATTGGGATTGGTGATCCACCCCGGGAGGTCGGTAAAGCCGAGGGCTGCCAGTACGCCGTTGATCAAGCCATCTCTCTCAAACAGCTTTCTCCACAGCACCGCGATTGCGATGGAGCCACCGAGGAGCGTCGGGATGTAGTACACGGAACGGTAGAACGGCACCCACCGCAGCCGCTGGTTCAGCAGCATCGCCACGGCAAGCGCAAAGATCAGCTTCAGCGGCACGGACACGAACACATACGTAAACGTCACTTCAAGCGACTTCATATAGTACGGGTCGACACGCATCAGTTCGCCCGACGGGGCGGTGAACTGGGACATGCCGAACACCGACCCGAACATCTTCATGTAATTGGCTAACCCAATCCACTGCGTCGCGTTGGGCTGTGTGAAGTCATAATCCGTAAAACTCAACAGCAGCGAGTAACCCATCGGATAAACGGTGAGGATGAAAAACCCGAGGAGCCACGGTATGAGAAACATATAGGCGACGGCGTTGTTCCTCAGATGATGGGCGATTCCCGACGGATTGCGCAAAGAGGAATTCCTTTTAGTTTCGTTTTGTAGACGGTCAAACGCCGTCAGTGACGCTGCGCCCTGACTGTCATTCTCTGGTGACATGCGGTACGCTCCTGCCCCTACCGTCCAACACACTCAACCTCGACGTCAAAACCTATCCTCTCCCCGGTAGGGAAACCGGACCCGTTGACTCGCGAACGATCAGTTCCACTTTCGCCGTCGTCACCTGCTGCGGGAGATCTGGATCGGCGAAACGATTGAGCAGGAGTCGAACCGCGTCTCGCCCACTTTCTTCTGCCCGCCCCGAAACTGTCGTCAAGCGGGGTGAGACATAGTTGGAAAACGGGATGTCGTCGAAACCGGCGACGGAGAGGTCGCCGGGGATAGTCAAGCCGAGGTCGTGCGCCGCCCGCATCACGGCAATTGCAAGCATGTCGTTGATCGCCAGCAGGGCTGTCGGGCGATCCGGTCGGCTCAGCAGCGTATAGGCGGCGCGATAGGCATCTTCCATCTTGTCGCCGCAGTGCATCTCAAAGGCGTCACTGCCGGATACTCCGGCTTCTTGAAGCACTTGACGGTAGGTGACCAAGCGATCAGCCCCCTGCCCTTCCTGCGCGACGCCATAGACGAAGCCAATCTGCCGGTGTCCCAGCTCAAGCAGATGGGACATCAGCGCGCGCGTCCCACTGGCATAATCGTGGATGACGTGATCGAATTCGGCTTTCGACGCCGTGATCTCGACAACGGGCTTGGCTGCCTTCCGCAGGTCATCGACGTAC
>JAEVZT010000432.1 GCA_023392115.1 Chloroflexota bacterium | reverse complement strand
AGCAGGGTGAGGGGGCTTTTCCGCGCCTTAGCCGCCCTTCGCGAGCGAAGTGTCGATCTGCCCTTCGGTGACGTGCCAGATCGCCGCGCGGTTGAGGAACGGCTCGGTGAAGATGTCGAGTTCGGTCGTCGTCACGAGGGTCTGCGTCACGCCGTCGATCCGTTCGAGCAGGTAGGCGCGGCGCTGCGCGTCAAGTTCGGCGACGACTTCGTCGAGCAGCAGGATCGGATACTCGCCGATCCGCTCGCGCATCCACGCCAGTTCCGCCAGCTTGATCGCCATGACCGCCGTCCGCGCCTGTCCCCGGCTGCCGTACAAGCCCGAATCGCGCTCGTTGATGTACAGGCGCAGTTCGTCGCGGTGCGGACCGCAGAGCGTCATGCCGCGCTGGATCGACTCGCGCTGCTCCACTTTCAATCGGTCGTCAAACTGCGGCTCGATGTCGGCGGGGTCGAGGTCGCGGTGCAAATCCAGACCGGGCGTGTCGAACGAAAGCTGACCGTCGCCGTTAAAGGTCGGCAGGAAGCTCGGCTGGTAGCGCAGGGTGAGCATTTCGCGCTTGCCGGTCAGGTCAAGGTGCGCCTGCTGCGCTTTGACCTCCAGCTCACGCAGGAAGCGCTGCCGTCCGGCGATGATGATGCTGCCCGCTTTGACCAGCTTCTCATCCCAGAAATCAAGCTCACGCGCGCTCGACTGGCGGTCGCCGATGCGCTTGAGCAGCGCGTTCCGCTGTGGCAGGATGCGCTCGTAGGCGTCAATCGCCTGTAAATACGCGCCGTCCACCTGCCCAAGCGTGTTATCCATGAAGCGCCGCCGGTCGCCGGGCGATCCTTCGACCAGCGTCAGGTCTTGCGGCAGGAACAGGACGACATTCGTCAAGCCGACGATGTCCATCACGCGCTTTTCGACGCCGTTGACCTTGATCACCTTGCGCAGGCGCGGCGTTCCGTCTGCCGTACGCTCGATCATGAGTGTGATTTCAACGCGGCTCAAGGGATGGTGGCGCGAGACGACTTCGGCGGCGAGGCGCGCGAACGGGATCGGGTCATCTTCTACGCGCCAGTGGATCAACTGGCGGTCGCTGGCGGTGTAGGGAGATTTCGCCGTCGCCAGATAGTAGATTGCTTCGAGCAGGCTGGTCTTTCCCTGCGCGTTCGCGCCGTGCAGGACGATCGGGTTGTTGGCAGGAAGGCTCAGCTCCAACCGGGCGTAATTGCGGAAGTTTGTCAGCGACAGATGCTCGATCTTCATGGCGGCTCAAGGGGATACATGAGCCGCCTATTTTACCCGATTTAGGACAAAATTTCCATTTTCAGGCGCATATTTCCCGCCTCATCCCGCGAGCGTTGTCACCGGCGCGGGGGTGCGCGATGGCGTCGGCGTGCGCGACGGCGTGGCGCTTGGCGTCGGCGTCCCTGTGCCACCGCTTGTCGGCGACGGCTCAAGCGTGTCGGGCGGAACTGCCGTCGGCACGATCAATTCCTTGAACAGATCTTCGATGTTGAACGTGTCATCGCAGGTGAAGCGCCCGCGCTCGCCCCAGCCGTTCGCGCCGCCGGCGAGCTGCACCCGAAGCCACTGGCTGTTGGCGTCCTGCGCGTTGACGATCACCGGCGTGTCTTCGGGGATCGTCGCCATGACCTGACTCGCCGTATCGGGCGCGGCGTAGAGCGTCACCTCGCCTTCGGCGGGCGTACACTGCGGGTCGATGACGTTGATGCGCAGCGTTTCTTGGAGTGTCGTGTCGTTTGCCCCTTGCGCGTACAGAATCACGTCGATCGGATCGTTGGTCACGGGGATGCCTTCGAGCGTGATTTCGCCGACCGCGCCGAACGAATCGCTGATCGGCGTCGTCGTGAAGAAGCCCTGCAAGCCGCTGATGCGGGTGGCTGTCGCGCCGGGGACGTTCCACTGGATCGTCAGCGACTGCGTGACGTAGCGGACGACCTGTTCCGGTGCGTACTGGAAGTAATTCGCCCGCAGCGGCGTGAAGATCATGACGCGCTGGTTGGATTCCGCCTGCCGACCGCCGTTGAAGGCGCGCAGCCCGACGACCAATTCGCCGGCTGTCAGCGGCGTCGTGTCGATCTGCACGCCCGTTTCAACCGGATCGATTCCGGTCAGGACGGGCGTCCCGTTCAGGACAATCGTCAGATCCGTCGCGTTGGTGACCGACCACGTCAGTTCCAGCGGTTCGCCCTGCGCGACGCGCGGCTCGCTGACGGCGAAGGTGACAATTTCTGGCTGCGGCGGCGCGGGCTGAAGCAGGATCGCCAGCCCGACGACGATCGCCATCAGGATCGTCAGCACCAGCCCGCCGAGCACAAACGCCGACCAGCGCGGCAGCGGCGGGCGCTCGTCGACGTAGACGCGCGACGCCACGACGAAGCCCGACGCGTCTTCAGAGCGGACGACAAGGTCGAAGGTGTGCCGGCGCGGGTCGCCGATGAACGCCGGGCTGCGGGGATGCGCCTCGCCTTGGACAATGCCGCGCTGACCGGGCGCGAGGGTCATGTGCGGCGTGGCGATCGAGATGCGCAGCCCGCCGTTCAGGTCGCGTCCGAGCAGCGTCAGCGGCAGCGGCGCGCTGCCCTGATTGTGGATGAACAGCCGGAAACGCTCGCCGACCTTCAAGCGCGATTTTTCGAGCGCCATGCCGAAGCCGCCATAGGGCAGTACAAGCAGGTTCAGCTTGCCGCGCAGGACGATATCTGGCTCGCTCCGCGCGTGGATTGCGACCTGCACCGTGTAGTCGCCGGGCTGGGTGTCGCTGCGGCGCAGCGGCTTGAAGCTGATGATCACGTCCGCCGTCTTGCCCGCCGGAACTTCGAGTTCAGGCTTGTCAATACGCGCCCAGTCTCGCGGCACGCCGGTGACTTCGACGCGGAAACGTTCGGCGCTCTCGCCCTTGTTGGCGATCGTCACGCGCGTCGAGATATGCGCTCCCGGCGCGACAGTCTGGTAGGACTCGTCAATCTCGAAGAAGAAATCGGCTTCGGGGAGTTCGATGCGCTGCGTCGTCTCTTCGGGCACTTCGATCGGACGCGTCGGGCTGTCGTCGAGATCGTGGAAGATCAGCCGCAGCTCGCCGATCAGAATTTCCTCGCCGCCGCGCAGGAGTGCCGGTTCGTTGTCCTTCAGACGAACGCCATCGACGAATGTCCCGTTGGCAGACTCAAGATCGGTGATTTTGACCTCACCGTTCTTATAGGTGATGTTGACGTGATAACGAGACAGGGTTTCCGTCTCCAACGGAATGGTGCTGCTGCTCGAACGCCCGATAGTGGTGTTCGTCTCGCTCAGCAGGTACGTTTTGAACAAACCGTCGGGCCAGAAGACGTCGAGCCGCCCGTAAGCCATACAACACGCGCTCCTGTCGCTGAATGTGTCCCTGTATTTTAGCGCGGGCAGCGAAACTTAGGCAAAAGCGGCGGGAAAGCGTTGATCACCCGCCGGTGCTCGTCCGCGCGAGACTCAATTGGAAGTCGCCGGTCGTCGTGCCGTCTCGCCCGCCGAAGCGCGTCACGGCGATCACGTATATCCCGTCGACGGGCAGGACATAAGTCAGGCGCGCGTTACGCGTGTCCTCACCGGCGTCGTCGTTGATGCCGCCGGGCAGGTTGTTGTTGTCGGCGTCGCGCAGCACGAGGATCGGGTCGAGATCGCCGCTGCCCCCTTCGGCGCGGATTTCAACCTGATCGCCCTCGCGACCGTTGAACTGGTAGAAACGGGCGTAAATGTTGGCGTCAATGGTTCCGATCAGCGTTTCGCCGTAGCGGATCAACGTGTCGCCGCCCTCGCTGACGCTCTGCTGCGGCGATGGATTGGCGACACGCCCCGCGCCGAGCGTGAAGCCTTCTAGCGGCTCGACGACGCGGATTCTCGCCTCGTAGCGCGCGCCCGGTTCGAGCGTTTCGGATACGTCGAGGACGGTTGTCGAGTCGACCTGCAC
>JAEVZT010000341.1 GCA_023392115.1 Chloroflexota bacterium | reverse complement strand
TTTTTCCGCCCCGTGCCGGGGGTTTTTTGTTCTCGCCCGCCGTTTTGTGCGGGGGGCGACATACGGGGGTCGCGGGTGGGGTCGTCTTTTCACACCCGCTCCGCCGCGCCCTCGGCAGTGCCGACGAGGATCGCTTCGGCGAGGATGTGACCTTCCATGCGCGGCAGGAGCGCCGACCGGTCGGTGGACGCCGGAATCCGAAAGCCTGTGTCGAGCGCGTACAGCCGGAACTTGTAATGGTGTGTCCCGGCGAAATAGCGTGGGCACGGTCCTTCGTAGCCGTGCGTCCCGCCGTTGGCAAGCCCTTCGACAGCCCCTTCCGGAATCGCATTTTCCGCGACGCGCGTCGTCGTCGCCGGGATGTTGAAGACGAGCCAGTGAACCCACGGGTTAGCGGGCGCGTCGGTGTCTTCGACCATCAGGACGAGGGTTTTGGTCTCCGGCGGGAGTTCGTGAAATTCGAGCGGCGGGTTGATGTTCGCGCCGTCGCAGGTGTACTGAGCGGGGATCGGCTCATGATCCCTAAATGCCGGGCTGGTAATCCGCATGGGTACCCTCCTGTAAAAGCTCAAGCGCGGCGTCGACGATCTCGCGCGGCTGCGCGTCGCGCACGGGCTGCGACACCGTCGCGCGGTAGGTGTAATCGAGCAGGACGTTCTTGCTCCGCCGTTCGGGCGGCACGTCGAAATAGAGGACGCGGTTCGGCGTCATCCACGGCGTGTGCTGGGGGTTGGTGTGCGCGTAGAGGACGATGACCGGCGTCTGCACCGCCGCCGCGATGTGAACCGGACCCGTGTTGTTCGAAATCAGCAGCGGCGCGCGGTCGATCAGCCCGATCAAGCCGTCGAGGTCGAGCTTCCCCGCCAGCGACACCCCGCCGGTTTCCGACGCGATCCGCTCGGCAAGCGCGCGCTCAGACGCGCTGCCGGTGATGACGATCTGCATCCCACGCTGGCGCAGAGTCCGCCCCGCCTCGACGTAGCCTTCGGGCGGGTACTGGCGGCGCTGCTCGCTGACGCCGGGATGCAGGACGAGCCACGGCATGGCGGGATCGATCCCTGCCGCGCCGATCGCCGCTTCCCCTGCCCCCACCGGCACGCGCAGCGACAGGCGCGCGTTATCCGTCCGCGCGCCGACCTGCCCCACCAGAGACAGCTGCCGCTCGACCTCATGGGCGATGCCTGCAAAAGGCTCGTGATCCGGCAGCCAATCGGTCAGCAGCCCATAAGGATTCTCGCGGCAGTATCCAAGCCGCAGTGGAATTCCTGCCATGTACAGGATCAGCGCCGCCGGCAGCGGATTCTGGCTGAAAACTGTGAACAGGATCGCCGCGTCAAACGGTTCCGCCTTCAGCCGTTCGACCAGCGCGAGGATCGCCCCCTCATCCGCGCCGTCGCCATCGAGCTTGACCCACGGCACGTCAAACGTGATCACGGCGTCGATTTCGGGGATGAAACGCGCGGTCCCCGCGCCCATGTGTGAGGTCAGCAGCGTCAGCCGAACGCCGGGAAACGATTCCTTGAGCGCGCGAAACGCCGGCGTCGTCATCAGCACGTCGCCCATGTTGTCGAGGCGCACGCACAGGATCGACTTCACATCGCCCCAGCGCACGGTCAATCCCCCGACGACGAGCGCACGCGAATCTTGCGGATGACCGCCGACGTCGAGCGGTCGAGGACGTAGGGCAGAATCTCGACAATCCCGCCGAGCGACTCGACGACCGGCGCTTCGGGCAGATTGGCTTTGGCGTAGTTCCCGCCTTTGACGAATACGTCAGGTTCGATCAGCTTGATCAGCTCGATCGGCGTGTTCTCGCCGATGCTGACGACGTGATCTACGCAGTCGAGCGCCGCCAGCACCGCCATCCGGTCTTCGAGCGGGTTGATCGGGCGACCGCGTCCCTTCAGGCGGCGGACGCTGGTGTCAGTGTTGATGCCGACGATCAGCACGTCGCCGCGCTGCTTCGCCTGCGCCAGATAGGTGACGTGCCCGCGATGCAGGATGTCGAAACAGCCGTTGGTGAACACGATCCGCTTGCCCGCCGCGCGGTATCCCGCCAGCAGTTTCGTCAGCGCGGCGTGGCGCCCGACGATCTTCTGCGGCGGTGCGAAGCAGTCGATTAGTTCCCCTGCCGAACAGGTCGCCGTGCCATCCTTGCGCACGACAACGCTCGCCGCCGCCGCCGCGATCTCGCCGGCTTCCCCGGCTGACGCGCCGATCGAAAGCGCCAGCGTCAGCGCGCTGACGTAGGTGTCGCCCGCGCCGACAGCCCGCGAGTGGGGAGTCGCGCTGGCGTAGGTGCGGTACGGCTGCTTGCCGCGCTCGAACAGGATCGCGCCATCGCTGTCGAGCGTCACCGCCGCGATCCGCGCGCCGCTCAGTTTGAGTACCCGTGACCCGTGCGCCAGAGTCAATTCGACGCGCCGCGACTTGTCGTCAGTCGTGAACCGGAGCAGCCGCGCCGTTTCCTCGTAGTTCGGCTTGACGGCGTCCGGTGACAAACCACAAAAGCGTCGCAGGTCTTTCGAGTCGATCACCAGCGGCTTCGGCGTTTTGGCGCGCAGGGTTTGCAGCGCGGCGATCAGCTTATCGCTGACGACGCCGTAACCATAGTCGGAGATCAACACGGCATCAGCAGTCGAGTACAAGCCGCGCAGCGCCGCGATCAGCCGCTTTTCCCACGCCGGCGGCGGCGCGGCAGTCGTCCCCTGATCGTAGCGGATCAGGAGTTGGTCATTCGACAGCACGCGCTTCTTGACGATCGTCTCCCGTTCCGGATCGCACAGCACCGTGTCTGAATTGACGCCGTGCCGCGTCAGCAGATCGATCGCGCAGCGTCCGTCGCGGTCGTCGCCGGTCAGCGTCAGCAGTGTCACCTGCGCGCCGAGCGCCGCCAGATTGACGGCGGCATTCGCAGCCCCGCCGGGCACGTCCTCGCGCGTCTGCACGCTGACGATCGGCACAGGCGCTTCACGGGCGATGCGGCTGGCGCTCCCCGACAGGTATACGTCGAGCATCAAATCGCCGATGACAAGGATTTTCTGACCTGTGAACTGTTCGATCAGCGTCTGATAGTTCATGGCTTATCTTCCGCCAGTATGATCTGCTCAACCACCTGCCAGTCTCCGACGATGAAGTCCGGTTGGCTGCGCTCATTTACGTCGACGATAGGGTCATAGGGCTTTTCGATCAGGATCGTCCGGCATCCGGCGCGGTTGCCCGCCTCACTGTCCGCCGCGATGTCACCGATCATCCACGAGCGCGACAGGTCGATCCCGAATGCCTTCGCCGCGCCCGTCAGCATCCCGGCTTTCGGCTTGCGGCAGCCGCATTCGCGCGCGTACCGCTTGACCGTGCCGTCGGGATGGTGCGGGCAGTAGTAAAAGCCGTCGAGCGGCGCGCCCGCTTCCGCAAGCAGGTCGCCGATCCACTGCCTAACCCCTTCGAGCGCGCTTTCCGGGAACAGTCCGCGCGCCACGCCCGACTGGTTCGAGACGACGATCAGCAGGTAGCCGCGCCCCTTGAGCCGCGCCAGCGTCGCCCCCGCGCCCGGCGACAGCGTGATCAGCACCGGATCGACGTTGTACGGGATGTCGGGGATCAGCGTCCCGTCCTTGTCGATGAAGACGGCTTTTAAGGCCATGACGACTCGTTCAGCGGTACGACCATCACTTCAGGAATGATCGTTTCCGGCGGCTGGCTGAGGACGAAGACGATCGTCTGGGCGACGTTTTTCGGGTCTTGCAGCTTGTCGAGCGGCGTGTCCGGAAAGCGGTCGAGGATGAACGGCGTCTGCATGCCGCCGGCGACGATCGCGCTCACCTTGACGTTGTAAACGCGCGCTTCGGTAAACAGCGCGTGCGAAAAGCCGATCAAGCCCCATTTCGTCGCGTGATACGCCGTCGCGTTCTGCCACATGCGCTTGGCAGCCGTCGACGCGATGTTGACGATGTGCCCGCTCCGCTGCTCGTACAGGTGCGGAATGACGTATTTCGCCATCAGGAACGCGCCGCGCAGGTTGACATTCATGACGCGCTCAAATTCGCCGACGGTCATTTCGTGGAACGCCTTGGTAACATCCGTCCCGGCGTTGTTGATCAGGAAGTCGATCCGACCGTGGTCCGTAAGTACCTGCGTGACCGCACGGCTGACGCTGCTCTCGTCGGTCACGTCGAGCTTGACCGAATCCGCGCCGCAGCCTTCCGCCGTCAGGCTGTCGGCAACCTGCCGCGCTTTGTCTTCCTGCACGTCAGCACAAACGACGGTCACGCCGGCGTGGGCAAGCGCGTTCGCCGTCGCCGCGCCGAGTCCCTGTCCGCCACCGGTAACAATCGCAACTTTCCCTGTTAAGTCCTGCATCGTTCACCTCGTCGCATTCAACACAGTTAACGCTTCGACTTGATAACGGCTGAGCATCCCCGCGTAGAGGGTAGAGACTTGTTCAGCAACCTTTGACCAGACGAACTGCTCGTGGACGCGGCTGACGGCGTTGCGCCCAAACGTATCCGCCCGCTGCTCGTTCGACAGCAGGTCGCACAAACGCGCCGCCAGCGCCGCCGGGTCTTTCGGCGGCACGAGATAGCCGGTTTCGCCGTCGCTGACGCTGTACTTGATCCCGCCGACATTCGCGCCGATGACCGGCGTCCCGCATGCCATCGCCTCGAGCGGCGTCATGCCGAACGGTTCGTACCATGGCGTCGTCACGAAGACGTTCGCCGCAGCATAGTAGTATTTCAGCTCGTCGCGCCGCTTGCGCCCGACGAACGTCACGCGGTGTGCCACGCCTTCGCGCTCGGCGATCGCCATCAGCCTGCCGATCTCCGGCGTCTTGAGCGGGTCGGGTTCGTCAGCCTCGCCGCCGACGATCAACAGGTGTGCTAGAACGCCATAGCGGTCGAGCAGCAGCGCGAGCGCCTGAATCACCGTCTCGACGCCCTTACGCGGCACCATGCGACCCAACTGCAAGATGTAGCGTTCGCGCGGGTTCAAGCCGAGCAGCGCGCGCGCCGTCCACTGGTGAATCGGGTGGAACTGGTCGACGTTGACGCCGCACGGGATAATCGTGATGCAGGTTGGGTCGGCGTTGTAATGGGTGAACAAATCCGCCTCATCCTGCGGGCATTCGGCGATGATGGCGTCGGCTTCGCGGACGATACGTTCCTCGATGGCAAGGCGTTCCGCCGGGAACTGGTCGGCTTTACCCTGATGGATCAGGCGCACCTTGCCGAGCGCGTGGAAGGTGATGACGAACGGGACGCCGATCCGCCGTTTGATGTCCGCCGCCACCAGACCGGACATCCAGAAATTGGCGTGGAACAGACTGTACGGGTAACCCTCGTGGCGGGCGAAGTTGAGCTGATCGGCTGTGAACGCGCCCATGTGCTGAAGCAGGTTTTCTTTGCGCACCGGCGCGATCGGTCCTGCCTGAATGTGGACAACGCGCGCGTTCGGCGCGAACTCGACGACACGCGGCAGGTCAGCATCATCCCAGCGAGTGAACACGTCAACCGAGTAGCCGAGCATGCCGAGGTGACGCGCCAGTTCGGCGACGTAGACGTTCTGCCCGCCGCTGTCGACGCCGCCGAGACTCGCCAGTGGCGAAGCATGCTCACTGATCAGCCCGATTCTCTGTCCTGCTGCCATCATCGTCACCCTATGCTCAACCCGACACGAAGTACACACCCCGCCCAGCGGCGTGAGAACGTAAAAGCACAACCGGTATGCGAATAATTAGACGCCGCTCAGGGCTTTGGGACTCCGGGGAAGACGCTCGTCCCGGCTCAGTGGAATAATTACAGTTTTAATTATCAACTTGGTCTTATTATAGAAGACGGGGAAGTCCTACGGAATAGGTTGAGCGCTGTATCTTCTCGACTAGCCGGTTGGCTACCGCGCATGGGATTTTCGTACAGTCTGAAGCTCATCCCATGTGCCCGGCTGGCGCCTGCGCCGCCCGCTCGATCGCCGCGATCACATCCTTGAGCACCGGCTTGTTGGCGAAATACAGGATTTCGCCGGGGACGCTCGACAGGCGGGCATCGGTCAGGTTGACACCCTCGTAAACCAGCAGGATCAGGTCGCGGCGGTTGGCGGCGCGGACTTTCTCGACCTTGCGCTGTAGGTACTCAGGATGCCAGAAGCCGACGATTTCGATCAGCGCGCGCCGCCCATCGTCGGCGTGTGTGACCGAGAAGTCGGGGATCATGACGACGTCGCCGAGCAGGATCACTTCGTCTTCGCGCGCTAGCTGCCATTTACCGCGCTTGCCGCCAAACTTCGCCTCGAACTCGGCGGCGAAATCGGCTTCGAGGCGGCTGTCGAACGCGCCGCTGCGCTTGAAATGCGACCGCAGCGGCGTCGACGGATCAAGCCGGTACGAGAGCGTCTTGCCGTTGAAACGGACTTCGGCGTCCATCTGCCAGCGCTCGCCAAGCAGCAGCGCGGGCAAGAAGGCGGCGAACTGCCGCCCGTAGCGCGTCGTCGAGCGCACGAACGGCGAGATCGGTCCGTCGAGCAGCAGGTGATAGCCGCCGCCCGCCAGTGGATACGCCTCGTACATCAGCTTGAAGAACTTGAGGTAGCGCCAGAAGTCCTTATAACCGTCGTGGATGTCGATCGTCATCTGGCTGCACCAGTAGAGCGCCGCCCGCGCCAGTTCGAGGTTGTAGCGCGCGATCAGCTCGTCGGGCGTCCACGGCTGTCCAGCATCAACGAGGAGATATTCGCCCGGGCGGTCGGCGAACAGCGCCAGTTCGATCTGCTCCGGTGTAATGCCGAAATGCTCGGTGGCGGCGCGAATCGCATCGCCGCGCTCGAGCGTATGAAACAGATCGGCTTGGTCGAAAACGGGTCCCCGTTCGAACAGGAAGCGGCGCACGTCGGCGG
>JAEVZT010000325.1 GCA_023392115.1 Chloroflexota bacterium | reverse complement strand
GCGCCCGTACCATTCGAACGCGGCAATTGCTTCAGGCGTGTTGATCGTCGGGTTGCCTTCGGCATCTTCCCACGCGCCACCGAACTCGTACAGAATGTACTTGAAATGCGAGGTTGCCGCCGCGCCGCGACCGCGGTTGACGAAACCGGGGATCGTGTTGCCCGACTCTTCCCAGATTTGCAGGGCTGCCGCTTCGAGTTCCTCAAGCGTCGTCGGTACTTCAATGCCATATTCTTCGAAGATGTCGGTGCGGTATGACATTACGGGACCGAGGGTTCGGTCGGTCGGAATGGCGATCGTCTGCCCGTCGAACATCACCGAGTCACGGCTGTACTGGAGAAAGTCCGCTTCATAGTCGAACTCAGGATGCGTGAGTTCCTCGTTGGCAAGATAGTCATCAAGCGCTATCAGCCAGCCATTCGCCGTGAATTCCTGCCCAAAACGGCTGGTCTGGTTCAAGAAGACATCTAGCGAGGCGTCTTCCGCCTGCATCTGCACGCGGATTTTGTCCCACGCCTGAGCTTCGGGCAGCACCTCGACAGTCACGTCGATGCCGCTTGCCTCTTCAAACTCGGCGATTCTTCCCTCAACTGAATCGATCCACGGTCCTTGGATGACTGTGAAATGCAGCTCAGTCCCTGCAAACCGATCCCAATCAAAGTCAGCTTCTGAGTCGATCTGGGCGGAAACCGCGCTCATGCTGAGCAGCAGCACGAGCATGAAAGTAAACAAAAACGCAGCACGTACTCTAGCCATCAACTTTTCCTTTCTTAATAGCGCGCAATTTGAACGAGCAACTCCGTTCAGACCTGACTTGCACCCCTTTCCTAATTTGATCCTCACACCGTGACAACCGCACTACAGCTGTCGCGGACGACGAGCTGGGCGCCAAGCAGTCGACTCATTAGGGGCAGCGGCGGGGGCGGTTCGTGACGTCGCCTATGTTTCTCGATCTCATTCATGCTGCTGAGCAGCGCTGCCACCGCCGCCCGCGCCAATTCCGCAATCGGCTTCGTCGAAACGGTCAGGGCAGGGCGAATGACTCCTGTCCATGGTGAATTGTCGAAGCAGACGAGCGAGATGTCGTCCGGGTAGCGCAGCTCTAGCTCGCTCAGAGCTTTCAACGCACCGAGTGTCGCCGTATGACTGCCCGCGATCAGCGCCGTCGGTGGCTCATCGAGTTCGAAGAAACTCTTTGTTATCGCGCAAGCCGATTCGATTTCAAAATTGGATGCCCGTATCAGCGCCGGGTCAGCAGCGATACCCGCTTCCTCAAGCGCCGATGTATAGCCATTGATCCGCGCGCTAACGGCGGACGTCTCAGGAATCAGGCTGACCAGCGCGATCCTCTGGTGTCCAAGGGCGAGCAGATAACGGGTCGCTTCGTACGCCGCCTTGAAGTTGTCGGTGCCGACAAACCCTCCGCGCTGCTTAGGCGGATTGCGGTCAACAAACACCAGCGGGATATTGAGCGCGTTGAATTGTTCGTATATCGGCTGTTCAACGCCTGTCGGCGTGAGGATGACGCCGTCGACGCGCCGTTCGAGCAGCATTTCGAGGTTATATGCTTCGCGGTCAGGTAGTTCATACGTGTTGCAGACGATGAGGTTATATCCCTGAACCGAGAGCAGATCTTCAATGTCGCGCAAGAGGAACGAGAAGAAGGGGCTGAGGACGTCGGCAATCACAACTCCAACCGTCTTTGTCGTGTTCGTCGTCAGACTGCGTGCGAGCGCGCTTGGTCGGTAGTTGAGCTGCTCAATGGCTGCCATGACCAACGCGCGTGTCTCCGGCAGCACGGTGCGCGTGCCGTTGAGGACGTGCGACACAGTTGCAGTGCTCACTCCCGCGTGACGGGCAACATCGCGAATCGTTGTCATGCCCCTCTGTAACCCCGTTGGTTAAGCGGTTGCGTAACCGGTTAACTGATCGTACACTTATCATTGTCTAGTTTTGAAAGCCTGTCAAGTTTTTTGGGTCAAGCTAGGAGAGAAAGAGATTCTTATGGAGCGAAGAGAAGCGTCAGCTTGGCAGCAAGATTATCGTTTGAGCCGGTTCGATCCACTGTCAAGAATTCTCTTTTTCGATGACTTCGACCAAGGCTATTGTGGGTGGTCAGAGCTGATCGGGAACTACGAGCACACACTCGATTCGATGCTGCCCGAGTATCGTGACTTACGTCCGCCACAGCTCAGTAACCTCACCATGTGGGATACTGGTACCGCAGGCTCGATGAACGGCACTTATGCACTGAAAATCGCCACGCGTCCTCGCGCCGGCGCCTTGGCGGTAAACATTAAGCGGCAGACTTACCGCGCGCGTGGACCGATTCAGCTCGAGTGTTACTTCTGCTTCAAACCGGAAGCGAGCGAGCTTGAACTGTCTGAGCTGGATGTGCGCGCGTTTGGCGTTTTGTTCGACATCCAAGACTCGGAAAAACGCTGGATGCCACACCTGCGCCACCTGAACGCCCTCGAAGGCGAGCGACAGGGTCGCTGGCAGTTCAAACCGCAGACACGGGCGTTCCACAAGATTGGCGATACCGGCAAAACCGTATCGCACTTTCACTTAGGCGGAGAGGGGTGGGAGAATGTTCCCGAGGGCAAGCAGCTTCTCTGCTACAACGAAATCGCTACCAAAATGAACTGGCACTACCTCAGGGTTGGAATTGATCTCGAGAGGCGTGCGTTCACCGAATTTCAGTGTAACGACCGGACGTACTCCGGTGAAGCGCTGCGCGCTATTGAAATGCCCGCCATGTCAAACCTGTGGTGCATGTTGAATGACGCCTTCTGGGTCGAGACGGATGTTCAGAAACGCGCGTTCCTTTACCTCGATTCTGTTGAGCTGTCTGCAGATAATTAGGATAACCCCGTGCTAACGCAGAGCTATACCGCAGTTGTCGAACGAAATCAGGTCTGGTCGGGCGCCTTCGCCACCGAGCCTTACGAGGCAGCGTGGGCACATGAAGCGATCTTCTTCATTCGCGTGCTCGAGGCGCGCAATCTCGACAGGCTCAACGTATACGTGCAGATCTCGCCCGACGGTATGCACTGGTGTGATGAGGGAACACACCTGTCGCTGCCTGTGGAGGCTGAGCAGGTCGTTTTCTGCCGCGTGGCTCACTTTGGTGGCTGGCTGCGTCTGCACGGCACGCTGCCCGAAGGCGCTGAACTCCGCGTCATCGTCTATTTGTCTTTGAAGGCGTAACTCATGCGAATCACCGATCTGGAAGCTTTTACCGTAGCCATACCGTTTCGTGCCCCGCTTATCAGTGCATTCGGGATCAGCTATCCGGCGCGCGTGCGCACCTTTATCCGCGTTCACACTGATGCCGGAATTACAGGCATCGGCGAAACGGGACCGAGTGCGACCGCGCCGTTCAGCCGCAATGCCCTACTGGCGCGCTTCGAGAAGACTGTCAAACCGGCGATTGTCGGCGAAAGCCCGTTTGACAGCGAGTGGCTTCGGCGCAAGCTCTATTTCACGTCCGATGCTGTCGCCGTAGAAATAGCCTGTTGGGACATCAAAGCGCAGGCAGCGGGAGTGCCGCTTTACCGGTTGCTCGACGGGCAAGGTAAGGTGGATCGCGTACCGGTGGCAGGCTATTGTTTCTTCCGCGCGCCAGCACTCGACGGTACGGGTGCAGTCACGCCGGACACCTACGTTGAGCACTGCCAGTCGATTCAGCGGGCGGGCGGATTCTCCGTCCTCAAGCTGAAACTCGGCGCGCAGCATCCGGCTGTTGAAGTCAAGCTGGTCAAAGCGGTACGTGAGGCGGTAGGGCGCGAGATCGAACTCCGGATCGACCCCAACGGGTCGTGGTCGCTGGCGACCGCGCTGCGCGCGGTGAAGCGGTTGGAACCGGTGGACTTGCAGTACATCGAGGAACCCATTCGTGCTGCTGGACCTGCCGACGGCACCACGCAGACGGCGAGTTTGAAGCGGTTGCGAGCAGCAAGCCGGACGCCAATTGCCGCCGATCATTGTTACCGGCTTGACCAACTGACTCAAATCATACGCGATGATGCGGCTGATCTTGCGCTGGCAGATGTTTTCGGCTGTGGTGGCATTGGACGCACCGCGCGCTATGTACGCACAGCAGCAGCGTTTGGGCTTGGCGTGGCGATGCACAGCGGAACAGAGCTCGGGGTGGGGCAGATTGCGAAAGTTCACCTTCAGGCGGCGCTGCAGGATGAAATCGCCTATGCGGGCGACGCGATTTATCCTGAATATGTAGATGACGTTTTGATGGGTGGGAAGCTCCAAGTTATTGATGGACACTTTGCCGTGCCACAGACGCCCGGCTTGGGCATCACCCTTGACGAAGAGCGACTGGCACGCTGGGAACTGACAAGCGAACGTCACGCGGAGCTCGATGCTTTCTGGCGTAACCGGCAGGCACTCATCGGCACGGATTATCCTACCGAAGACATGCTCATGCGCCACTACTAGGCGTTTGCTGTGCTGCGTGGGAGGTGGAAAACTTTACATTTGCTGCTACTTTAAGCGTCAGCTGAAGTCTGCCACCCCCACAAGGTCAGTGTCCGTGCTGGACGAGATTGCTCATTCCACACATCACGCCTATGGCGGACTCACAGAACTGCGACAGGTGAACGAAGACCAAGCCCAGCGCCACGCCCTTCGCATTACTCGTAGATCGCGACGACGCGCGTCCAACCCGCGCTCCCGCCTTTGACTTTCACCGGGAAACACGAGACCTTGAAGCCGAACGGCGTCGGCAGTGATTCCAGATTCGCGAGCTTCTCGATCTGGCAGTATTCCTGCTCAATGCCGGCGCGGTGGGCTTCCCAGAGTTTCGCCGGATCGTTGTCTTCCTTGAACTGCTTGGCTGCTGCCCAAAGTGGACGATCCAAGCCCCAGCAGTCCGTGCCGATGACACGCACGCCGCGATCGAGCAGCCACAGGGTGCTCTCCGCCGTCAGCCCTGCGCCGGCGTGCATGTATTTATCGCTGCCCCACAATTTGTCGGTGCCCGTCCACAGCATGACGATGTCAAGCGGTTTGAGCGTGTAGTCGATCGCCGCAAGCGCCGCTTCAAGGTCGCTCACCTCGATGCGCGCCGCCTGCGGCATGTGCCGAAAATCGAGGCGCACGCCGTCCTGAAAGAACCATTCGAGCGGCATTTCGTCGATACGACGGGCGGGAGCGCCCATGCTGGTTGGGTAGTAGTGCCACGGCGCGTCGACATGCGTACCGGCGTGGGTGTTGGCGTGTACGTCGTCGGTCGCCCATCCCATGCCGCCGGTGAGGTCTTCGACGCGTACCTCTAAGAAGCGCGCCATTTGCGCTGCAGATGACACATGATCGAGGTGCTGAATAGTCACTTTGAGCGGTTCGCTTGGCGTGTCTTCGAGCGGCACGCTGAGATCGTAAAATGTCGTCATGTTTGCGTGTCCCTGTTAGTAACCGACCCTGTGGATGCCCTTCAAGCTCAGAAACTCGCGCACCTCATCGGGTGTTGCCAGCTCGCGTTCGTACTCGGCGGCGATTCTGGCGAAGCGTTCGACCAACTGTGCGTTAGTGGCGAATGTCCTGCGGCGTACAAACAGGTTATCTTCCAATCCCACACGCACATGACCGCCCATCAACATGCCAACAGTGCCGATTTCGAATTCCTGCGGGTAGCCTACGCCGATTACCGACCAGTGG
>JAEVZT010000316.1 GCA_023392115.1 Chloroflexota bacterium | reverse complement strand
CATGTATGCCAACAACGAGGTCGGCACGATTCAACCGATTCCGCAGATTGCCGCCGCCGCGAAAGCGCGCGGTATCCTGTTCCACAGCGACGGCGTGCAGGCGGCGGGGCAGGTGGATTTCGACGTGCAGGCGCTCGGCGTCGACATGATGAGCATTTCAGCGCACAAGTTCTACGGTCCGAAGGGTGTCGGTGCGCTTTATGTGCGCGAAGGGATCGACCTTGAGCCGAGCCAGAGCGGCGGCAGTCACGAACGCGGGCGGCGCGGTGGGACGTACAACACGCCGGGGATTGTCGGCATGGCGAAGGCATTCGAACTGGCGTATGCCGAGCGCGAGGAACGCACGGCGCACTATCGCCAGATGCGCGATCTCTTGATTGACGGCGTCTTGAGCCGCGTTCCCGGGGCGCAGCTGACGGGACACCGCGAGCAGCGGCTGCCGTCGCACGCCAGCTTTGTTATCGACGGGATGGACGGCAACACGCTGGTGATGCACCTCGACATGAAGGGAATTGCTGCGAGCAGCGCGTCAGCGTGCAAGACCGGCAATCCTGAGCCGTCGAGCGTCCTGCTGGCGCTTGGCTACGACCGGGAACTGGCGCTCGGCAGCCTGCGCCTGACGGTTGGTAAGGACACGACGGCAGAGGACATCGAATACACGGTGGGTACGCTGGCGTCGACCGTCGAAAAGCTGCGCGCGCTCAAGCAGGGCGCGTAGGCGATCGGACGCAGTACGCTGCGTCCTACGAATGCAAATTGAAGCTGAATACAGTGGAGTTTTCTCTCAGTACTCAGCACTCGGCACTCGGTACTACGAGGTTTTACTGTGAGTGGAAATAACGCGAACAAGCGCGTCGTCGTGGCGATGAGCGGCGGCGTCGACAGCTCGGTCGCGGCGGCGCTCTTGGTCGAGCGCGGCTATGATGTCGTCGGCATGATGATGAAGCTTTGGTCGGAAGAGACGATCACGGCGCACAACCGCTGCTGCACGCCGGATCAGATGCACGACGCGCGGCGCATCGCCGACAAGCTCGGCATCCCGTTCTACGTGCTCGACACGAAGGAAGTCTTTCGCAACATCATTGTCCAATTCTTCATCGACCGCCACCGCGAGGGAGTGACGCCGAATCCGTGTATGGAATGCAACCGCCACATCCGGTTTGACTTCCTGCTCAAGAACGCGCTGGCGCTTGACGCCGACTATCTGGCGACCCGGCATTACGCGCGCATCGCGCGGGCGGATGATGGGCGCTACCTGCTCAAGAAGGGCTTGGACGAGGGCAAGGATCAGAGCTACGTCCTGAGCGTGATGGGGCAGGAACAGCTCAGTCACACGTTGTTCCCGGTCGGCGAATACGCGAAGGCGGACGTTCGCGCGACTGCTGCGCGTTTTGGCTTGCCGACCGCGAGCAAGAAAGATAGTCAGGATTTGTGCTTCCTCGGCGATGGCGATTACCGCCGCTTCCTGCGCGAGTACGCGCCGGAGATGATGGTCGCCGGACCGATCGTCCGCCGCGATGGCAGCGTGATCGGCGAGCACGGCGGGCTGTCGAACTACACTATCGGTCAGCGGCGCGGGCTCGGCGTGCAGGCAGCCGATCCGCTGTATGTGATCGACATTCAGCCGTCGACCAACGCGCTCGTCGTCGGCACGGCGGAAGAACTTGGGGCGCGCGAGCTGACGGCGAAGCGGGTCAACTGGGTGAGCGGCGTCACGCCGCGCGATCCATTCCGCGCCGAAGTGAAAATCCGCTACAAGGCGAAGGCTGCGCCCGCGCTGGTCGAGCCGCTCGGTGACAACCGGATGCGTGTCGTCTTCGACGAACCGCTGCGTGACATCACGCCGGGACAGGGGGCTGTCGTCTATCAGGGCGATGTCTGCCTCGGCGGCGGCCTTATTGAGCGGGCGGACGAAGCAGCAGCGCGGCAATCTCCGTACTGAACAGCAGCATCAAGACGGTGGCGATGATAATGTACTGCCCGTAGGGTAGGGGCGTGAACAGGCTGTAGCGCCGCCCGACGACTCGCCGCGCGATCAGGTAGAGCAGCGCGCCGAGCGCGCCGATGAAGACGGTGATGAACATCGCTACGATCACCGCTTGCCATCCGAGGATCAAGCCGGAGAGCGTGATCAGCATCACGTCGCCGTAACCGAACGCCACCTCGTTAATCGCCTCGCCTCGCAGCGCCGACAGGATGTAAGTGAACAGGAATCCCCCCAGATAGAGCAGGAAGAACGTGCCGAAGCCGACCGCCGCGCCGAGCAGCGCCTGTCCCAGATCGGCGCCATAGCCGGTGATCAGCGCGTCAAGCAGGGCGACGCCATACGACGGGATGGTGACGACGAACAGGATCAGCCGGTGTTCGAGATCGATGACCGTTATCAGCGTGAAAATCGCCATGTAGATCAGGTAAAACACCAGTTGAAGCGTCGTCATTTGCGGGTCGTCGGCGGTGGCGAGCACGGTGGCGACCATCAACCCCGCTGTGAGAAGCTCTGTCAGCGGGTAGCGCCACGACAGCTTGACCCCGTTCGGCGATTCGCGCCGCCCGAATAGAAAGGCGGTCAGCCCGAGCCACGCGACCGGCGGGCGCGGTGTGCCGTCGGGATATCGGGGCGGGAATTGAATCGGGCGGCGTTTGGGCAGGTCGTCGGCGAGCATATTGATGACCCCGCCGGCGAGGATACCGATCAAAGCGACAAGCAGCACAAGCATGAATGACTCCGGTGATGTGCTCCACATCCCCGCAGTACCTGCT
>JAEVZT010000296.1 GCA_023392115.1 Chloroflexota bacterium | reverse complement strand
AGCTTGAAGTGACGGTCTTCACCCGCGGCATTGAAGATGGCGACGACCTGATTGCTCCACTGGTACTGGATGGCGGCGTCGCCGGTCACGATTGGCGAGTTTTCGGGTCCTGTGCTCGCCTCAGCGGTGATTTCTTCGAGCGTCTGGATGGCGCCGGCATCCTGCAGGCGCAGGATCATGTTGAAGTGGTCGATGATCGGCTGGTCGTCGTCATAGCCCAACGCCGTACCGTCTTCGTTGAAAGGATAGATGCCGTTGGCAAGCATCAGCGACGTCCAAATCTGATCGTCGCCGAGGCTCGGCGAACCGTAAGCAACTTCGCCGGTTGCTTCATGATAGGCGAGGGCGAGTTCTTCGAAATCCGCCCACGTCCACTGCGGATCAGGCATTTCAAGTCCGGCTGCCTCAAGCGCATCAACGTCAATGATGATCGACTGCGAGTTCGTGCCAAGGCTCAGACCGTAAAGCTCGCCGTCGACGCGCCCGCCGGCGATGAACGTCTCTCCAACGTTCGATAGGTCGATCACGCCCTGCTCGATGAACGGATCAAGCGGCATGAGCAGCCCACGGCGCGCCCACTCCGCCAGATAGGCGTAGTCGTGCTGCATGACACAGGCGAGCTGTCCACCGGCTGCCTGCGTGTTCATCAGCGTCCAGTAGTCGTTGAAGTTGGCGAATTCGTAGACGATATCGATGTTCGGGTTTTCAGCTTCGTACATCTCGACGACTTCGATGGTACGGTCGTGCCGACTCTGCGATCCCCACCACACCAGACGCATTTCGGTCGGCGCGTCCTGTGCGAGCACTGTGCTGCCAAGCATCAGCGCAAGCACGACGACGAGGAGGAGTTTAACGACGCTCGATTTCATCAGCCTAACATCCTTTCAAAAATGGACGATGATATTTGTGCATCTACTTGACCGGTCAACTAAAGAGTATAACAACCCGAAAGAAAATGCAAGCAACCGCCAATCGTTTCGGGTCGGTGATGAAATAATGAAATTATGCTATACTCTTGAACGGTCAAGTTAATGGTGGTTTTTATGGCACCTCGAAAGAAACAGACGACGATTCGGGATATTGCGAAGCTGGCTGACGTGTCTTACCAGACGGTTTCGCTCGTCATCAACGGCAAACCCGGCGTCTCTGAAAAGACGCGCAAGCGCATTCTGCGCCTTGTGGAAGATCTGGACTACCGCCCCAATCGCGCGGCGCAAATGCTGACGACGCACCGCTCAAAGACGCTGGAACTGATCATCGTCGATGTGGTCTACGGCGGGCGGCTCGCCGACTCAACAAAGAACATGGTTCACGCGGCGCGCGCCGCTGGATACAGCCTGCTGATCGGCGAAACTGACGGACGCTCGCTGCCGGAAGCCCTCGAAAGCGCGGCGTCGCGGATGGTGGATGGCGTGCTGATGTACGCCCCGCGCCTGCGGATCTCCGACGACGACCTGCTGGCGATGTGCGGCGGCATGCCGCTGGTCAGGCGTGACTATGTGCCGGGGTCGCGGCTGGCGTGGGTCGGCTTCGATCAAGCCTACGCGACGCGGCTGGCAGTCGAGCACCTGATCGCCCTCGGACACCGGCACATCGCCGCGATTCCTCCCGATGGAAAGCTGCTCAACGGTTACTGGCGTCACTCGGCGTGGCGCAGCGTCGTCCTCGAACATGGGTTAGTCCCCGGTCCCGCTGCCGAGGGCGACTACTCGATGCAGAGCGGTTACGAAGCAGCGCGGCAGATCATCGCCAGCGGCGAGCCGTTCACGGCGATCGTCGTCGGGTCGGATAACATGGCGGTCGGCGCGTTGAAGGGGCTGCGCGAAGCGGGACTGCGCGTGCCGGAAGATATTTCGGTCGTCGGCTACGACAACACCGAAGTGTCGAGCTTCATCCACCCGCAGCTGACGACGATTGACTTCAAATTCGCCAAGCAGGACGAGCTTGCCGTAAAAACGCTGCTTGAACTCATCCACAACCCGCAGGGGGAATTCGATCAGCGCGTGCTGCTGTCCGATTTGATCGTGCGCGAGAGCACGCGCGCCTTGCCGCCAACCAATGGCGCGAGCGGGCGTCATAGAAAGTGAAGGGCAAATGGAAGTAACACTCCCCGGCGCGGTCGCCATGACGCGCCTCAAGGTTTACGACAGCGCCACGCCCGATGGTCAGCGAGGCGGGACGCCGCATATTCATCTCGTGTCCACTGAACTGTATTACGTGCTGGCGGGGCGCGGCGCTGTCGAGATGATCGACGGCAGCGGCTTCTCGCGCGTTGACATACCGCCATTCTCGGCGCTGGCATTCGCGCCGGGGACGATCCACCGCCTGATCAACCTTGACGGCGCGCTTGAAATCCTCGTCCTAATGCAGAACAGCGGGCTGCCTGAACGCGGCGACAGTGTCGCCTGCTTCGATGAAGCATTTCTAGCGACCGATGCGGCGTTCGCCGATGCCATGCGCGTCGAAACGCTCGAAGAAGCTTACCGCCGCCGCGATCGCGGTGTCGAAGGCTTCAACCGCCTTAAGGCTGTTTTCGCCGATGATCCTGAACAGGGACGCGCGGCGCTGCGCCGTTTCTACGCGCTTGCCGCCGAACGCCGCGCGTCGTTGTTCTCCGGCTGGGACGGCGTGATCGAGGCTGGCGCGGGCGCAGCCGTCCGCGACTCGCTGACGCGGCTTGAGGCGCTCAAGCGCGGTGATACGGGCGCGCTCATGCAGGCGCAGCATCAGCTTGTGCCGGCTGGCGACCCGCGACAGCTCGGTTTTTGTGGGCATCTACACCGCTACGTCGATTCATCGGTCTTCACTCCGGAAGGACTTCGAACCTCATGAGCATTACGCGTTTAGCCATCGTTGGGACAGGATCGTCCGTCAGCAATCACCTGACGGCTGTGCGCGGGGTTGGCGAGCGGGCGGAACTTGTCGCCGCCGTTGACCTCGATGAAGCCCGGCTGCACGCTGTCTGTGCCGAGAACAAAATTCCGCGCTGGTATACCGATGTCCGGCAGATGCTCGCGGCGGAAAAGCCGGATCTCGTCCACATCGTCACGCCGCCGTCGACACACAAGCCGCTGATCATCGAGTGTTTGGAAGCGGGCGCATGGGTGTTCTGCGAAAAACCCCTGTGCGCGTCACTGGCGGAGTTCGACGCGATCACGGCGGCGGAAGAGCGAACAGGGCGCTATGTCAGCACGGTCTTTCAGTGGCGCTTCGGCGCGGCAGCCAAGCACCTGCACAGCTTGATTCGCTCGGGAGCGCTCGGCAAGCCGCTGGTTGGCGTGTGCAACACGCTCTGGTACCGGCCGCAGGCATACTACGACGTGCCGTGGCGCGGTAAGTGGGCGACCGAGTTGGGCGGTCCCACGGTGGGGCTGGGTATTCACCTGACCGACCTGATGCTGTGGCTGCTCGGCGACTGGCATGAGGTGCGCGCCATGACTGCCACGCTCGACAGGAAGATGGAAATCGAAGATGTGTCGATGGCACTGGTGCGCTTCGAGAACGGCGTGATGAGTAGTTTCGTCAACAGCGCCCTCTCGCCCCGACAGGAAAGCT
>JAEVZT010000243.1 GCA_023392115.1 Chloroflexota bacterium | reverse complement strand
GCGCGATCAACTGCACTTGCAGCGGCATCTGCCCGACGGCATGTGTCGAACAGCTCAGGCACGGATCGAAGGCGCGTATGACAGCCTCGACGCGGTTCAACATGCCTTCCTGAATCTGCTGCCCCTTGACGAAATGACGCGCCATCTCAAACACGCCGCGATCCATCGCCATGTTGTTGTGCCCGGTGGCGATGATCAGATTCGCCTGTGTGATCATGCCGTGCTCGTCGATCCAGTAGTGATGCATGAGCGTGCCGCGCGGCGCTTCGCTGACGCCGACGCCTTCCATGCTGTTTGGTTCGGCGAAAGCGCTGACATGCGTGCTCAAAATGTCCGGGTTGTTGAGCAGCCGTTCGATCTTCTCGAAGGCGTACAATATTTCGATCAAGCGCGCCCAATGATAATAGAAGGAGCTGCGACGGTCGCCCGCGCGGAACGCTTGCAGCGCTTCGTCGGCGCGCGGCGTCCCACAATGGTCGACGACGTGGAGGCGCGCCAATGGTCCGACGCGGTACATGCCGTCAACAACCCCGCGCGGCTTGTAATACGGCGACTTCAGGTACGAATACGGCACGACCTGCTCGCCGATGAACGTCTCATACTGTTCGGGGTCGAGCCGGTCGGCGACGACCTCGCCGTTGGAATGGACGATGCGCAGCTTGCCGTCGTAGAACGACAAACCACCCTGCTCGTTTACCAAGCCCATGAACAGCGACGGGAAATTGGCGAAAACGTCGATCTCTTCGTCGAACCGCCCCTGTATCGTCTTGAACCAGTCGAGCGCGCGCTGAGTCGCTGCCAGCGCTTCGGGGATCATCGCCAGAATTTGATCGCGCTTGTCTTTGGTCAGTGGTTCGCTGACGCCGCCGGGGACGATCCACGCCGGGTGAATGCGCTTGCCGCCGAGCAGTTCGATGATCTGCTGCCCGATCTGGCGCAGAGTCACACCGTCACGCGCGAGCGCCGGATTCGCCGCCGCGACGCCGAACAGGTTGCGCTGTGCCGGGTCAGCATCCATGCCGAGCAGCAGGTCAGGCGACGACAGGTAGAAGAAACTGAGGGCGTGCGACTGGGCAATCTGTGCCAGATTCATGATCCGGCGCAGATCGGCGGCGACCGCCGGGATGCGGACAGCCATCAGCGCGTCGCAGGCTTTCGCCGACGCGACTAAGTGGCTGACGGGGCAAATGCCGCAGATGCGCGCCATCAATGACGGCATCTCGTGGAACGGACGCCCCTCGACAAACTTCTCGAAGCCGCGAAACTGCGTGACGTGGAAGTGCGCGTCTTCAACCTCGCCGGCATCGTTCAATTGGATGGTGATCTTCCCGTGTCCCTCGATGCGGGTGACGGGGTCAATGACAATTCTCTGGGACATCGTTTATGCTCCAAACCGCGTGATCGCGCTCAAATCCGGCAGCCGACCATGCAGCAGCTCGCTCACGGCGAAAAAGATCGTGTCGGCGTGCGGCGGGCAGCCGGGGATAAAGACGTCGACCTTGACGGCGCTGTGGATCGGGCGGACGACGGGCAGCAGACGCGGCACGACTTCGGTCGGAACCTGCGGGTCGAGCAGCCGGTCGTCGAGATACGCCCATTTCATCAAAGCGTCCACGCCGAACGGGTTGCGCATCGACGGCACGTTGCCGGTGACGCCGCAGTCGCCAAGCGCGACGAGAATCCGCGTATGCGCGCGCACCTTCTTGATCTTCTCAAGGTCTTCTTCGCTGCTGATCGCGCCTTCTACCAGCGTCACGTCGACTTCATCGGGGAATTCCTTGATGTCGACAAGCGGGCTGTAGACCAGTTCGATCCGGTCGGCGAGCGCCAGCAGGCGGTGATCGATGTCCAGAAACGACATATGACAGCCGGAACAGCCGTCGAGCCAAACGGTTGCGAGTCGCGTGTTCATGCTTTCTGCGCCTTTCGCATCGATGCCAGATAGGGCAGAAATTCCCGATGCTTAATCATTTCAGTGACCGATTTACCTTTCAGGAACAGCGCGCCGGTCGGACAGACCTGAACGCATTTTCCGCAGCTTGTGCAGGTGTCCGACTCACTCCACTTCTGGGCGAGGTCGGTGATCAGGCGCGACTGGACGCCGCGCCCCATCACGCCCCACGTCTGCGCGCCTTCGAATTCCTCACAGACGCGGACGCAGCGCGTGCATAGGACGCAGCGGTTGAAGTCGAAGCCGTAGCGTTCGTGCGAGCCGTCGACGTTGCGCGCCTGATTGAGATATGGCAGGCGGATGTGATCGACACCCAACTCGTTCGCCAGCGTCTGCAGCTCGCAGTGTCCATTGGTGACGCACACTGAGCAAATGTGATTGCCTTCAGAGAAGAACATCTCGATGATCTGCTTGCGGTAGGCGATCAGTCGCGGCGAGTCGGTTGTGACTTCCATACCTTCCTGAATTGTCGTGACGCACGCCGGAAGCAGCTTTGATATGCCTTTGACTTCGACAAGGCACAGGCGGCAAGCGCCGACGTCATGCAAGCCGTCGAGGTGGCACAGTGTCGGGATGTCGATCCCGTTTTCCTGAGCGACGCTCAGGATCGTCTGGTCATCATGCCCGCTCACGTCACGGTCGTTGATCTTGAGTGTTAAGACGCGCTTCATGCCATTTCCCTCTCACGGTGATGAATCTTGCAGACCCCTGCCGGGCACGTCTTGTCGACGATATGCGCCAGATACTCGTCGCGGAAGTAGCGCAGCGTGCTCTGCACCGGGTTCGGCGCTGACTGCCCAAGACCGCACAGGCTCGTGTGTTTGACCATATCGCACAGGTTTTCGAGCGTCACCAGATCGTCGAGATCGGCTTCGCCTTTGGTGATCCGGTCGAGGATGTTATACATTTGCGCCGTACCGACCCGGCACGGGACACACTTCCCGCACGACTCGGTCATGCAGAATTCCATGAAGTACTTCGCCACGTCGACCATGCACGATGTATCGTCCATGATAATCATCCCGCCCGACCCCATGATCGAGCCGATGCTCATCAGCGACTCGTAGTCGACGGGCATGTCGAGATAGGCTTCAGGGATACAGCCACCGGAGGGTCCGCCGGTCTGCACGGCTTTGAAGCGCCGCCCGTTCGGGATGCCGCCGCCGACCTCAAAGACGATCTCGCGCAGCGTCATGCCCATCGGCACTTCGATCAAGCCGGTATGCTCGACGCGACCGCTGAGCGCGAAGACCTTCGTCCCCTTGCTCTTTTCCGTACCGATTGACGAGAACCACTCGCTGCCGTTGCAGATGATCTGGACGATGTTGCCGAACGTCTCAATGTTGTTGATCAGCGTCGGGAAGCCCCACAGACCCGACTGCGCCGGGTAAGGCGGACGCGGGCGCGGATTGCCACGCCTGCCTTCGATCGAGGCGATCAGCGCGGTTTCCTCGCCGCAGACGAACGCGCCGGCTCCCAAACGCACATCGATTTGAAAGCTGAACGGCGTCCCACAGATGTTGTTGCCGAGCAGCCCATGTTTCTGCGCCTGACGGATCGCCTGCTTAAGACGTTTGACCGCGAGAGGATATTCGGCGCGCGCGTAAATGTAGCCCTTAGCCGCGCCGACGGCGTATGCCGCGATGATCATGCCTTCGAGAATCAGGTGCGGGCAGGCTTCCATCACGCTGCGATCCATGAACGCGCCGGGATCGCCTTCGTCGCCGTTGCAAATCACGTACTTGTGAGCGCCGTGGGCTTTGGCGACCGTGCTCCACTTCAAGCCGGTCGGGTAGCCAGCGCCGCCGCGCCCGCGCAAGCCGCTCTTGGTGATCTCGTCAACCACCTGAGCCGGAGTCATTTCGGTCAGCGCCTTGATCGTCGCCCCATAGCCGCCCTGCGCCAGATAATCGCCGATCTCGTCGGGGTTCAGCTTGCCAGAATGGCTCAAGACGACTCGGTGCTGGCGGGCGAAGAACGGGTTGTTGGTGTCGTGGCGCAGCCGTTCGACGGGCGCGGTATCGAGACTCTCGATGATCGCGTTCGCGTCTCCGGGCGTCACGGTATGATAAAGGACGTTATCGGGATCGACGGCGACCATCGGACCCGACGCGCACAATCCCTGACAGCCGCCGGCGGAAACGAGACATTCGTCTTTCAAACCATGCTGCTCGACGGCTTCGGTCAGCGCGGTTTGGATTTTGTCGCTGTGGCAGGAGAGGCACGCCGTCCCGGTACAGACAAAGATGCGGTGCTTGTATTTCTCGTGCGCTTCATGCTCAGTCGATGCGATGCGATGTAGTTCCTCAGGGATCATGACGCCGTCCACTCCTTGACTTTTTCGACTGCCGCTTCGGGCACGAGCTTTCCGGCGACTTCGCCGTCAAACGTGGCGGCAGGCGCGAGACCACACGCGCCTAGACAGCGCGCGATCGCCAGCGACACCTGCTTATCCTCTGTCGTTCCACCAGCGGCGACGCCGTAGGTTTGTTCAAGCTGGGCGAGGATGTCAGGAGCGCCCTTGATATAGCAGGCAGTTCCCATGCAAACGACACAGGTATGCGCGCCCTGTGGCTTCATGTTGAAGAAGTTGTAGAAGGTGGCGACGCCGAAGACCCGGCTGGGGGCAACGTTGAGGCTGCGCGCGACGTACTCCAGCGACTTTTCATCGAGATAGCCGAACGTTTCCTGTACCGTGTGCAGCGTCTCGATCAGCGCGTCAGGAGCGAACCCATGCCGCCGCATCGTTCCCGTAACAATGCGCCACCGCTTGTCATCGGAGGGTGGCGCTACAACAGCAGAGGGCATATTCTGTTTCTCCTTAAAGGAATCTAGAATCGATAACTTATCTTCCTCCCCCTATTCCTAGTGTAAGCCGCGCGGTATGGACAGGGCATCAATCAACCCTCGTATTCATTTGTGATAAATGTCACGAATTCTCTTGAGGTTATTGCGCGATGAGGCTCAGGCGCAGAGCGTCGAGCGCCTGAAGCGTGAGCAGGTTGCGCAGCGTGCCGCCAAGCTGGGTTTC
>JAEVZT010000127.1 GCA_023392115.1 Chloroflexota bacterium | reverse complement strand
GCTCCAACGCGCTGCTGTAGCGAAACAGCAGTTTCTCTCTGGCTGTCTGGCGTGGGTCGCGTCTGCGGGTCATAGGTTCGCCTTCTGCTGCGCTTGATACGCCGCTCTCAGCCGGTGCAGCGCCCGGTGCAGTCGAACGCGCGCCGCGCCGGGGGTTGTCCCCAGTTCGCGCGCTACCGAATCGCCGTCCAAGCCGGTCAGGATCGCCAGCCGCAGCACGCGCTGATCGTCGTCTGACAGCGTGTGCATCAGCGTGGCGATCTCGCCTTCCGCCTCGTCGAGCGGATCGGCGTCTGCCAGCGCGCTGAAGCGGTCGAACAGTTCGTCGTCGCTGAGCGTGGCGTCGTCAGTGAATAGGTCGCGCACCAGCGGCTCGCGCTGATCGCGCTTGGCGCGCTCGACCTGCCGCCGCCGGATCAGATTGGCGGCGATGCCGAGCAGCCACGCGCGCGGCTGTCCGTCAGGGCGGAAGCGCTCCTCATGTGCCAGCGCCTCGACCACCACGTCGTTGAGCAGTTCTTGCGCCGCCGCATCCAGCGGCTGATCGGCTGTGCCCGCGCGCGACAGGTAATAGCGCAGCGTGCCAATCAGGCTGCTCGACTCGTGCTCGATAAACGCTCGCAGCCGGGTCGTTCGCTTCATCCAGTCCATTCCCTCGAAAAGCCGCCGGTACCGTTGGCTATAGGGTATTCAACTTCGGGCGTGGGAATGTTACAGTATACGGGCTGTACGCTTATTGGAATTGCAGTGGAGGTTAGACATGTCGGTATCGATCCCTAGTTCACACAAAGACCTGCTCGAAAAGCCTGTTGTGGTGACGTTGGTGACAGTGATGCCAGACGGGCAGCCGCAGGCAACCCCCGTCTGGTGTGATTTCGACGGCAAGTATGTGCGGATCAACACGGCGCGCGGTCGGCAAAAGGACACGAACCTGAAGGAACGCGCGTGCGCGACGATCCTCGCCATCGACCCGCAGAACCCGTACCGCTGGATGGAGATTCGCGGCAGGGTGGCGCACGAGACAGAAGAAAACGCGGTTGAACACATCAACGCGCTCTCAGCCAAGTATCGCGGCGAGCGCGACTATTACGCGAACAACCCCTCGATGCGCGGCAAAGAGACGCGCGTCACCTTCGCCATCGAACCCATCCGCGTCAACGCCGCAGGGTAGTTCATCAGTGATGAGTGATGAGTCAAGAGTGATGAGTCAAAAGTTAGTGGCGGGCTCATCACTCATCACTTTGTACTCATTACTCGTTACTCATTACTCGTTACTCATCACTCGTCACTGTGCCCGTCCATCGAGCGCCTTGATCATCTCATGCGTGTAGCGCGCGGCTTGGACGAGCTTGTCCGGCTCGATCTTGTCGAGCGTGTCGCTGGTGCGATGCCAGTTCGGCAGGCTGCCCGACTCGTCATAGCCCGCGATGCCGATCGCCTCGTATCCCCGGCGGACGAGCGGCGCGACGGCGTCGAGGATCGTCAGCGGCTTGCCTGTGACGTGGAAGGACGCATTTTCGCGCGCAATCTTCGCCGCGAGCGCCGTCAACTGCGGCGTCGGGCGGTAGCTGCTCAGGTGGCTGACGCCGTGCTCGCTGATGTAGCACAGATCGCCCGCGCCAACCATGTCCAGATTGATGAAGTAGGTGTCGTCGAGCGGCGGCGCGTACTGGTTGAGGTAGGCTTCAATGCCGGTGCAGCCGGTTTCCTCGCTGCCCGTGAACAGCAGCGTGACTTCGGTATGTTCAAGCGGCTGCGCTGCCAGCGCGTCGGCGATGCCGAGCGCGACGGCGACTCCGCTGGCGTCGTCATTCGCCCCTTCGATAAACGGCTGCATCTCGTCGATGATCAAGCCGACGGCGGCGAGCAGCGCGACGGCGGACGCCGCCCCTTGAAGGGCGCTCACGCGCTTGTGCCCCCTGAGCGCGTCGATCAGCATTGAAGCGCCGCCCAGTCCGCCGAGCAGCAGCGCCAGCGTATTCAGCGGCTTGGTCAGCGACGGCGCGATCTGCGGCAGCATGAAACGCTGCTTGTTGCTGTCGAGGTGGGCGACAATGAAGACCATCTGCCGCGTTTCGCCCGACGGCGGGATGCGAGCGATGATGTTCTGGCTCTGCCCGGTCTGGACAAGCGGCTGGTAGAGCGGCGCTTTGCCGAGCATGAACGAGCGCAAATTCAAGACGCTGCTCAACAGCGCCAGCCCGCCGATCAGCTTGCCGAAGCGCCCGCCCGTGCCGACCGGCGTTGACAGCGCCGCCGCCAGCGTGAACGGGATCGTCGCCCAGCCATACGAGTGCGGCGTGCGAAACGACTGGCTGCGGACATCGCTCACCTTCAGGCTGTCAAGCACCTGCGTCACGTACTCGGCGGCGCGAAATTCGGCGCGCGTTCCGGTCGGGCGAGCGCCGATCTGGTTGCAGAGCACGTCGAGGTGGGTCATCAGGCGGTCTGCCTGAAATACGTCAGTCTGGTTGAGCATCCAAGCACTCCTTGGGGATGATGCAAAATTCGCGCGGTCTGATGTATACTTACCGAAAAGTTTTACCCACGATGAAAGCACTTCAACGCAGGAGCAGGGCGCGATGCGCGTTTCTATTTTACAGGATCAACTTGCCAGAGGGTTAGGTATTGTTAGCCGCGCGGTCGATTCCCGCCCTACGCTGCCGGTACTGGCGAACGTGCTGCTGGCAACTGAAGACGCTCGCATGAAGCTGGCGGCGACCAACCTTGAGATGAGCATCACCACGTATATCGGGGCGAAGGTCGACAAGGCGGGCGCGATCACGCTGCCGGCAAAGACGTTTGCCGAACTCGTCAACAACCTGTCGCCGGAGCGCGTCGACCTCACGCTCGACACGGCGACGCAGACGGTCAATGTCCGCTGCGGCATGACCAATTCGAACATCAAGGGCATCATCGCGTCGGAATTCCCGCCGATCCCCGAAAGCGTCGAGCCGGACATCATCCTGCCCGCGCGCACCTTCAAGCAGATGATCTTGCAAACGGTGTTCGCGTCGGCGAAAGAGGACAACCGCCCGATCCTGACCGGCATCTACACCCAGTTTGCCGACGACGTGCTGACGATGGCGTCGGCGGACGGCTACCGGCTGGCGGTGCGTACCGCGCGCATGGAGCAGAAGGTTGGCAAGTCGCGCGACATGGTCATTCCGGCGCGGACGATGGCGGAAGTCGCCCGCATCATCGGCGACGAGGATAAGGAGATCGGCATCACCTTGCCCGGCGAGCGCGACCTTGTCCTGTTCTACTACGAGAGCACTGTCATCTCGTCGCAGCTTCTCGAAGGCAAGTTCCCCGACTTCGGCGCGATCATCCCCAAAAACTACAGCACGGCGATGACCGTCTACACGACCGATCTGCTGCGCGCCTGCAAACGCGCCGAGATTTTCGCCCGCGACAGCAACAACAGCGCCCGCATCGCCATCAAGCCCGCCAAGAGCCCAAGCGAACCGGGCGAGGTCATGATCATCGGCAGGAGCGCCGAACGCGGCGACAACGAAGGCATGATCGACGCGGCGGTCGAAGGCGAGCAGATCGAGGTCGCGTTCAACATCCGCTACCTGATCGACGCGCTGAGCGTGATCGACGACGAGCGTATCATCCTTGAGAGCAACGGTCCCGCCTATCCCGGCGTGATTCGCCCGGAAAACCGCGACGATTTTGTCTGCGTCATCATGCCGATGAGCATCACGCGGTAAGACCCCTCACCCCATCCCCTCTCCCACGCAAGCGGGGAGAGGGGCAAGAACCAACGCACAATGTCCCTCTCCCGACGGTTGAGGACAGGACAGGCTTAATAAATCCGAGTGTTGAGACGTGCCGCCCGACGCTCAAAGCATCGGGCTACGGGAAGAAAGCCCCGTGAACGGGGCTGAACAGCCCGCTTGAGCGGGCTTACAGGGGGTTGAAACAGCCGTAGGCTTTGAGCCGCCGTAGGCTC
>JAEVZT010000071.1 GCA_023392115.1 Chloroflexota bacterium | reverse complement strand
GTCGTAGAACAGCGCGAACACGCCGAGCCGTTCAGGTCCGATGAACGATTTCGGGCGGATGATCGGCACGCACATGCCCTTCGCCCGGTATTCCTCGCACACCTTCTCGGCGTCGATCTTGGCGCGTCCGTACGGACCGACGCCGATCAGCGTGTCGGTTTCATACAGCGGATGGTGATCGGGCCCGCCGTAGACCGCCGTCGACGAAATCTGGATCGCGCGCTCGACGCCGTGCTGATACGCCGATTCCATGACGTTGCGCGTGCCGTCGATGTCGGTCGAGAAAATGTCTTCTTCGCTGTAGAGCGGCAGCGCCGCCGCCGTGTGGACGACGATGTCTACGCCTTGCATCGCCTTATCGACCGCCGCGCGGTCGCGGATATCGCCCGTGTGGATCGTCACGCGGTCGCGTTCGGGGTAGCTGAAATCGACGATGTCGAGCGAGACAACCTTGTGTCCGCGCTCCAACAGGTAGCGCACGAGGTTGATGCCGAGGAAGCCCGCCCCGCCGGTGATGAGAACTGTTTTCGACTCTGTCATGCTCACTCCAAGAATGTTCGCCTATGCGGGCGAACGGTCAACCTTCCAAGAATACCGCAAACCCGCGCGCCGGACGGTAAACATCGTCACGGTCTGCCAGTGTCCTCTTGCAGCATTTCAACGTGGGATGGCTGTGTAGAACTCAGTCAGGTCTTTGAGCAGGTAGTCGGGTTTCGCCGCCGCCAGTTCGCCCGGTTGGCAGAACCCCGTTTCGACGGCGACGACCGTCGCGCCGAGCGCCCGCCCGCATGACACGTCCGCCGGGGTATCGCCGACGATCACGACTTCTTTGGGCGCGATCGGCTGGTGGCTGTATTCAACTGCCCGCGCCAGCGCCAGCGCCGGCAGATCGTCGCGCGAGAAGGCTTCGGCGCCATACGCGCCGACCGGAAACCACGCCGGATCGTAACCTGCGGCGCGCAGCTTGGTCGGCGCGGAACGCGAGACGTTGCCCGTGACCAAGCCGAGTACGATGTCGCCGCGCGCGCGCATGTCCTCGACCAGTTCCAGCCCGCCGGTGCAGGGGGTGACTGGATAGTCGCCGATCACCCGCTCCAACTGCCGCCCCATGGCGATGTTATACGCCGGCATCATGCGCTGAATGTCGGCGTCGGTCAAACCTTCGGCGTGCAGCAGTTCGATCAGCGTTTGCCAGTCGGTCTTGCCGCCGAAGACGTGCGTTTCAAGGGCAGCGCACGTCCCAAAAACCTCAATCATTGCGCGGCGGGTCGCCTCTCGCCCCGCGCCGCGCGTCCATACCAGCGTGCCGTCAATGTCGAATAGGATCAGTTTGTAGTTCACAGTCCGCAGTTCACCCGTACTTATACCAGCCCGACTAAAACGCGCACAACTGTAAACAAAATCGGACGGGATGTCTACTGATCGAGAACTTCGGGGAATCAAAAAGCCGGAACAGAAAATGTCTGCTCCGGCTCAAAGATGGTGCTTTGTTCGCCTACTGACCGGCGGTCGGCTGCTGTTGCTGCTGCTCCGGCGTCGGAACTTCGAGCGCGATCGCCTGCTCAATCAGCTGGCGCAGCGCGGCTTCCGGCAGCGCGCCCGGCTGGTTGAAGATCATCGTCCGGTTCTTGACGATCATCAGGTTCGGGATGCTCTGGATGCGGAACGCCTGCGACAGACCGGGGTTGGCGTCAACATCGACCTTGGCGATCTTGATCTGACCGGCGAACTCGCCTGCCAGCTTGTCGAGGATCGGCGCGACCATGCGGCACGGACCGCACCACGCCGCCCAGAAATCGATCAGCACCGGCAGATCGCTGTTCAACACTTCCGCTTCAAACGTCGCATCCGTTACCGCGACAGGCTTGTTATACACCGTCTTCACCTGACCATTCTGATCCACTACAGAGTCCTTCTTATCTTCAGATACTGTGTTTTCCGCTTCTTCAACGGCGGGAGCGGAATCGCCGGCAGTCTTTTGCAGCAGTTCAAGCGCGAGCGGCAGATCGGTGCCCCACGGACGCGGGCGGCGAACGATCTCCTGTCCGCAGTACCAAGCGACTAGCACCGGCTTGTCGCCAGCGCCGAACAGCTCGGCGGCGCGCGGATTGGTGCGCGGGTCTATTTTCGCGAACAGGACGCCGTCCTGCTCTTTAGCCGTCTTGTCAAAAGCGATCTTGAAGTCGCCGCGCAGTCCTTCACCGGATGTCACGAGGATTAAAACGGGCTTGCTGCCGTTCAGCACGCTGTCGAGCTGCGCATCCGTCAGGATCATCGTTTCAGGCATCTATCTCCCCTTACGCAAAGAAGCGGGCAAAAAACTGACATCTCTATGAGGTATAGACGTACCTGCGTTGTAAATCTTACCAACTCGATATGTGAAGGTTAGACACTCAGTCGTCGGAGTAAGCCGCCTCGCGGGCGATGCGGGCGATGATCTCGTATAGCGCTTCCCAAGCCGCTTCGACTTCGGGCGTGTAGTCGTCGTTGAGGACGTGCGCCAGCGAATACAGCAGCGCGCTTTTGACCGCCGCGTAATGCTCCGGCTCGACGCGGTAGCCGAGGTGGCGAATGCCGATCTGGCGAATCGAGGGCACGGCTTTGTCGAACAGCTCGACCGACGCGACAAGCGTGCCGATCGTTTGTAGGAACTTGTCTCGCATCCGGTTCGTGCCGCCGTCGAATAACGGCTCAAGCGAAGGGTCAAGCTCAAACAGGCGCTCGAAGAACACCTGCATCATTTCGTCGTTACGCTGTGACGCGCGTTGATACGTCGCGTGAATGATCTGCCGCTGCTCAGCCGGAAACATTGTCAATATCCCTGCTTTTATGTTGTCCAATCTTACACGGATCGGCATTATCGGCAACATAAAGATTTTGATGTACCACGCCGTTGCGCGAAAGCCAATGCGTGTGCCTCAGCGCCGCCGCTCGCCCGTGAGCTGCTCAAAGGCGGGGGCACTGTCCGGCGAGGCAACGATGGTGATCGTGTCGCCCGCGCGCAAGACCGTCCCGCCGTGCGGCACGATCAACTGACCACCGCGCCGGATCGAGGCGATGACGCTGTCCGGCGGAAATGTGATCTCACGGAGCGGCTTGCCATCGACAGGGGCGTTGGCACGTATCAAGTAATCGACGACGTGCGCGCCGGTCAGGTTGTGCAGCCGCACCTGCTCGGCGATCTGCTGCTGCTCATTCTTGCGCGCGATCGCAAGGTTATATGCGCGGACGATGTCCTGACGGCTCAACATACCAACGACATGGTTCGATCCCGGTTCAAGCACCGGAAGGTGGCTGAAGTCGCGCGCGCCCATCTTGCGCAGCGCCACGCCGAGCGTTTCGTCGGGCGTCACGCCGACGACATCGCGCGAGCAGATGTCGCCAACCGTCAGGTTGTTGTCCCCGCGCTCGTATGCCGCCTGCAAGTCGGACAGCGTGACAATGCCGGTCATAGCGCGGTTCGCGTCTACGACGCAAATCGTGCGCGTTTGCAGCGAGCGCAGCCTGTCGCGCAGCTCAAGCAGCGTGCTCCCTTCAGGGATTGTCGGTGAAGTCAGGCGCATGGCGTCGCGGACTTTCACGTCCTGCATCACGTCAAGGTCGCGCCCCCGCTGAAGCACGATCCCCTTGCGTTTCAAGCCGAGCGTGTAAATGCCGTGCGGCTCGATGTGTTCGGCAACATAGATGCAGATCACCGTCGTCAGCATGATCGGCAGGATCAGCAGGTAATCGTTCGTCAGCTCGAAGACCAGCAGGATCGCCGTGATCGGCGCGTGGACGACCGCCGCCATGACCGCCGCCATCCCGGCGATCGCGTACGCCTGCGGATCGCCCACCACAGGCACCGGCGAGATCGTATCGACAAAGCGCCCGAACGCGGCGCCGAACATCGTGCCAACGAACAGCGAAGGCGCGAATACGCCGCCGACAAAGCCGCCGCCCATGCTGACCGCCGTCATAATTAGCTTCGCGGCGCCGAGGATCAACAGCAGCACGATCGTGAACTCGCCGCCGTCATTGAGGACGCCCGTCATGACCTCGCGTCCCGTTCCCATGATCTGCGGCAGGAACACGGCGACAGCGCCAACAACCGCGCCCGTCAGCGCCGTTTTCAACGGGCGCGGCAGCCGCCGGGCGTGGTGATGCCACAGATCACGCTGCCAGTAGAC
>JAEVZT010000055.1 GCA_023392115.1 Chloroflexota bacterium | reverse complement strand
GGAATACCCGTGGGGTAGGGAATACATTCCGGGCTATGCCAACATCAACGAGTTGAGAGACGGCCGGGGTCCGTACAATCTGCGGCAGCCGAGCGCGGTCGGGATGTATCCGCAGGCCGCGTCGCCGTATGGGATACTCGATATGAGCGGGAACGTATGGGAGTGGTGCTTGAACAAGTACGATGACCCGACGCAGGTGAATGTTGATGCCAGCGGCGACATACGCGTGTTGCGGGGCGGCTCATGCATCGTCGATTCAGTTGTTGCGCGCTGCACCGCTCGCAGCATGCTCAATCCGAAACTCTATTACAGGAGTGTCGGGTTTCGGGTGGTTTGTGCGTCCCCTACATCGGGCTCTGAACTCTGATTCTTTCTCTTTCTCCGCCGAAGGTAGGATCGATTTTTCGGGAACGGACGTATGGTACAAGTGCGCTGCCACCTTGTATTCCTTGTAGCTCTAATTTAGAAAAGTCGCGCCACTTCCACCGCGATCACATTTACGACGCCGCGACGGCGCTGTACCTTCCCGTCGACAACCAGCAGCGGCGACTCGCGCAACGTTTTGCGGTAGCTAGCGTAGACATCCGGTCGGACGATAACGTTGATGAATCCATCGCTGTCTTCGAGCGTGACGAAGTGATGCCCCTTGGCGGTCGGCGGCGCTTGGTGGACGACGATCTGCCCGGCGACGCGCACGTCCTGCCCATCTGTACAGTCTTCCAGTTCGCGGCTGCCGAGAATGCCACGCGATTGAAGCTGCGCGCGGTACAAGGTCATGACGTGGTCGCGCAGCGACATGCCGAGCAGCTCGTATTCAATCCCCATCACGTCGAGCAGCGACACGGGCGGCAGCGCGATGTCGTCTTCCGGCAGGACGAGATCAAGCGTATCGGCGCGGTAGTCGAGCTTGCCCAGTTCCCAGACCAGCGCCCGCCGCCCCTTGCCCCAGCTATCCATCCCGCCGGCAAGGATGAGGTGTTCGATAAGGCGCTGGGGGAGCTGCGTCCGGCGGCAAAAGTCCGCCAGCGAGCGGAATGCGCCCTTCTCCCGTGCTGCTGTCACGCGCTCGATGGCGACATCGCCAAATCCCTTGACGTAGTTGAAACCAAGCCGGATCGCGCCCGCCTGCACGGTGCAGCGTCCTTCGCTCTCGTTGATGTCGACCGGCAGGACGCGAATGTTATGCCGCTTCGCGTCGCTGACGATCGTCGCCGGACTCCAGAAGCCCATCGGCTGGTGGTTCAACAGTGCCGTGTAGAACGCTGCCGGGTGATAGCGTTTGAGCCACGCGGACTGATAGACGAGCACGGCGAAGGCTGCCGCGTGGGACTTCGGGAACGAGTAGCCGCCGAAGGCGCGCAGGGTGTCGAAGACGGCATCGGCGATCGACTGCTCGACGCCTCGCGTGACTGCCCCTTCGACGAAGGCGCTGTGAAAGCGATCAACCGCTTCATAGGCACGTTTCGAGCCGAGCGCCCGCCGCAGCTGCTCCCCCTGACCGCCCGAAAACCCCGCCAAATCTCGCGCGACCTTGAGCACCTGCTCTTGAAACAGGACGACGCCGAGCGTTTCTTTAAGTGCCAGTTCCAACGACGGATGGGGATAGGCGACCGGTTCTTCCCCGAAGCGACGACGGAGATACGGATGCACCATGTGCACCGGTCCCGGTCGAATGAGCGAGATCGAGATGATCAGGTCGTTGAACTTGCACGGCAGCAGGCGCGGTAAGACCTGCTGCTGTGCCCGCGACTCGACCTGAAACACGCCAATTGTGTCGGCTTTGCTGACCATCCGGTAGACCGCCGGATCGTCGAAGCGCAGCGTATCCAAGTCCAGTGTCGTTCCTGCAATTGCTTCAACCGTCCTTTTTGTCTCGGCAATCGCCGACAGCATCCGCAGCCCGAGGATGTCGATTTTCACCAGCCCGGCATCCTCGATCCCGTCCTTATCCCACTGGACGACATACCGATCGGGCATGGTCGCCGGTTCGGTCGGCAGCCGCGATGCTAGCGGCGCGCCCATGACGATCATGCCGCCGTTGTGGATGCCGAGATGACGCGGCAAGCCGTCGATCTGCTCAGCGAGTTCGATCAGCTGTTCGAAGGTCGCTTTTGCGCCGAAAAGCTGCTCGACACCCCCTGCCTCGGCGATGCGCCCCGACTTGAACGTGTCGATGGCGCGTGAGGCGCGGTCGAGCAGTTCCGGCGGCAGTCCGAGCGCCTTGCCAACGTCGCGCAGCGCCGAACGAGCGCGGAAGGAGACAAACGTGCACGCCATCGCGGCGTGGTCGTGTCCATAGCGCTCGTAGACGTACCGGACAACAGCTTCTCGGCGATCCGCCTGAAAATCGATGTCGATGTCGGGTACGGCGCGCCGCTCGTCGGATAGGAAGCGCTCGAAGACGAGGTTGTGTTCGAGCGGGTTGACCGGCGAAATACCGAGCAGGTAGGCGACGAGCGAATTGGCTGCCGATCCGCGTCCCTGACAGAGGATGCCGTTCTCCCGTGCGAAGCGGACGATGTCCCAGACGATCAGGAAGTAGTTCGCCAGCCCGCTGCGCTCGATGACCGTCAGCTCGTAGTCTAACTGACGCTGCACAGCTTCCGTCAGGTCGACGCAGCGCGCCTTCAAGCCGTCGTGACACAGCTCCTGCAAATAGTCGTGCGTGCTCATGCCTTGGGGCGCTGGGAACAGCGGCAGTTCTTGCAAGCCGAACTCAAGCTGAAAGTCGCACTGGTCGGCAATGAGGCGTGTGTTGTCGACAGCTTCGGGGTAACGCGCGAACAGTTCCCGCATCATTTCCGGTGACTTGAGGTGGTACTGCGCGTTCGGGCGGCAGCGCATCCCGGCTTCGCCAAGCGTCGTGTTGTGGCGGATGCAGACGAGCACATCCTGCAAGCGGCTCCGGTCGGGCGTCGCGTAGTGGACGTTGTTGGTCGCTACCACGCCCACGCCGATTTCACCCGCAAGCGCGGCAAGCCACGCGGGCAAGGCGTCATCGTGCGGCAGATGATGGTGCTGTAACTCGACAAAAAAGCGCTCGCGTCCGAACAGTTCGACGTATCGCTGCCCTGCTGCCAGTGCTGCTGTTCGGTCGCCCCGACGAAGCGCTGCCGGAATTTCGCCAAGACGGCAGCCGGACAACGCGATCAGCCCGTCAGTATGCCCCTCAAGCGCATCGGCAGGAAGTAGCGCCTCACCCTTTGGCGCGTTGTGCCGCGCCAGCGTGATGAGTTCGCACAGGTTCGCCCAGCCGCGACTATCCTGTACCAGCAGCGTCAGGTGGGGAGCGGGACTGCCATTGATGGTTATTTCCGCGCCGAGGATCGGGCGGATGCCGATTTCGCGCGCCGCCCCAACGAAACGCACCGCGCCGTAGACCGCATCGTGATCGGTCAGGGCAAGCGTGTCCATGCCGAGCACCGCCGCCTGTGACAACAGATCGTCGGGTGAAGACGCGGCATCGAGCAAGCTGTAGTAGGAGTGGCAGTGCAGTTCGACGTAATCAGTCATACAACCGCTGCAAATACCACGCACCGCCCACGCGGTCGTAGAAGATGATCACCAACAACCCCGTTTCCGAGGCGAGTTTGAAATACGTCCGGCAGACGCGCTGCTCCCACCAGAACATATCCACCTGCCAGCGCTTGGCGATCCGGTTGACCGGGTGCATTCGCCCGTTCCAACTCAAGCTCAGCGGCACGCCTTCTGAATCGGCGTCGACGATAATCTTTTCACCTTCTCGCCACAGCCGAGTCACGAGACATCCACCCGCAGGAAACGGAAACGCCGTTCAGGCAAGATCGCCCCCTGCTCCTGCGCCACCGCTTCATAGAAGCAGCCGCCATAGCGTTGCACGAGCACCGCCGCCAGATCGATCAATTCCTGCCGCGCCGGTTTATGCGTGAAGAGTTCAAGTTGACGTGGCGCGGACGAGACCAGATGCGTCAGGCACATTTCGAGCATCTCAAGCCCATCCTCGCGTGCGGACGGATTCAGGCGCATCCGTTCGAGCAGCCGCATCGCCGCCTCGGCGATCCCGCTGGCGCTGGCGACCGGCTGAAGCAGATGTAGCTCTTCGGCGTGCGTCTCTCCATGTGCCACCTTCAGCGTCAGGGAGATACGGTGCAGCGCCGCGCCGCGCCCCTCGAGCCGGTCTGCCAGCTCGCCCGCCAGCAGGTGGAGATTGTCATCAAGCGCGTCGCGGGTTGTCAGCGGCGGGTCGAACACGCTGACGCCGCGTTCAGCGGGCGGCATCCGGCGCGGCTTGACCCACCGTCCATCCAATCCCCGCGCCAGCAGCCAGAGCGTTCGCCCCCCTTTGCCGAACTGCCCGGCAAACGCCTCACGCGACAGCGAAGCGAGCTGACCGATTTCGCGGATCGCCAGCAGCGCCAGCTTGCGCTCAACCTCGCGTTCCAGCGGCAGCAGCGCCACCGGATGCGGCGCGACGAATGTCGCTTCCTGACCGCGTGCGACGAGCGTCAGCGGGCGATCCGTCACGGCAGCGACGTAGGCGGGGAATTTGCCGCTGGCGATCCCGATCGCGCAGTCCAGCCGCAGCCGCGCCCTGACCGCGTCGAGCAGCCCATTGCCGAGTTCGAGCGCGCTCGCCTCGTTCACCTGACCGAGATCGAGATAGCACACGGCTGCCTGCGGCAGGGCACTTTCATCGACCTCGACGCGATTGCTAAACGTCCACAGCGTTTCCAGCAGTTGATCTAACCCCGACGATAAGTGCGTTTCATCCTCGGTGACGAAGTTCGCCTGCGGACACAGTGCCCGCGCCCGCGAAAGCGACAATCCCGGCTGCACGCCGACTCTTTGCGCTTCAGCCGAGGCTGCCACGACCTTGCCCCGTTTGGCGCTGTAGCGCACAATGCACAACGGCGCGTGACTCAGCGTTGGATCGTGCCGACGTTCGAGCGCCGTCGCGAAGAAGGGGATGACGACGCAGGCGATCACAATGCCCCTCCATCGATCTCCCGGTCAACGGGGATTGTCACCGTCACCTGACGCTCGCCGGGCTGGCGCTTGTCCTTGACGACGGTT
>JAEVZT010000001.1 GCA_023392115.1 Chloroflexota bacterium | reverse complement strand
CCACTGTGCCGATCCACGCCGCATCAGGTCGAGGCACAGCGCCATCAGCAGCAGAATCTGTGCCCACTTGAGCCATTCGTTGAGCCACGCGCCGACCGACAGCGCGCTGAAGACGCTCAAGCTGGCGGCGGCGAAGAAGCCGATCACCGGCAGATAGACGGGCGACCAGCGCAAACGAGGCAGGGCGCGGCGGCGTGTCAGCGCGTCGAACAGCCAGAAGCCGACGAGGGCGACGAGCGCGATTTGCCCGACATCCAGCGGCAGATTGAGCGGCGCTTCGGCGGCGATCAGCGAGCGCAGCGGCGCGATGACAAGCAGCAGCACGAGCGCCGCCAGCGGCGTGATCAGCGCGGCGGCGATCAATGCCGCCAGCGCGATCCCTACGCCCGAGATACCCGCCGGTTGGATGGCGATCAGCAAGCCGAGGATGGCTGTAATTGCCAGCCATGCCAGCGAGTAAGTTGAGCGCCGCAGCGCGATCACATCACCTCGCGGAAATAGGCGATCGTCGGCGGCAGCCCTTCACGCAGGCTGATACGCGGCTCCCAGCCCAGAATCTCTTTCGCACGCGTCGTGTCGGGGCGGCGCGTCTGCGGGTCTCCTTTGATCCGTTGCAGCTCTTTCATGACGATCCCCGCCTTGCTGCCGGTGACCTCGTTGACGACGTTGGCGAACTCGATCATCGTCATCTCTTCGGTCGTGCCAATGTTCACTGGTTCGGCGAAATCGGAGAACAGCAGGCGGTAGACGCCTTCGATCAGGTCGCTGACGTACTGGAAGCTGCGCGTCTGCGTGCCGTCGCCGTAGACGGTCAGCGGCTCGCCGCGCAGCGCCTGTCCGATAAAATTCGGCACGACGCGCCCATCATCTAGGCGCATACGCGGACCATAGGTATTGAAGATGCGGACGATACGCGTTTCCAGTCCATGTTCGCGGTGATACGCCATCGTCAGCGACTCGGCGAAGCGCTTGGCTTCGTCGTAGACGCCGCGTGGACCGATCGTGTCGACGTTGCCGGGGTAATCTTCCCGCTGCGGGTGAACCAGCGGGTCGCCATAAATTTCGGAAGTCGACGCCAGCAGGAAGCGAGCGTTTTTCGCCAGCGCCAAGCCGAGCGTGTTGTGCGTGCCGAGCGCGCCGACCTTCAACGTCTGGATCGGATACTTGAGGTAGTCGATCGGGCTGGCGGGCGAGGCAAAGTGCAGGACGGCGTCCAAGGGACCGCGGACGAAGATGTAATTGGTCACGTCGTGACGGATGAATGAAAAGTTGGGGTTGCCTGCCAGATGGGCGATGTTGCGCGTGTTCCCGGTGATCAGGTTGTCCATGCCGATGACCGAGTGCCCTTCATTCAGGAAGCGGTCGCACAAGTGCGATCCAAGAAAACCGGCAGCCCCGGTGATGAGTATCCGCAAGCTACACCTCATTCGTTACAGGAAAAGTCAGACCGAGTCTACCAGAGAAAACCTGCCGCGTCAGTTGTCTTTGTCAAGGTTTGCAGCCAACCCCAACAGCAGCACGAAGACATACGACAGGTCGTTGACGAACACGCTGTTGTCAACAAGCCCGTGCGCCAGTAGGTTCGCCATGCTGCCCATCATGCCGACAACGATCGCCGTATCGATGGCGTCGCGGCGCGCGCGGTACAGCCGGACAGCCCTGCGCCAGAACGCCGCTTGAATCCAGACGAAGACCGCCACGCCAAAGATGCCAAGGCGCGTCCACCAGTCAAGGATGAGGTTGTGCGGGTGCGACAGGTCGGGCTCCTGCCACGCGTCGGGCAGCATGTAACGCCCGCGAAAGGCATACAGGAACTGGTCGAGTCCGAGTCCGGTGATCGGGCGGTCGTCGATCATCTGGAGCGCGCTCTGCCAGACGCGGACGCGGAAGAAGCTCGTCCCTTCGCCGAGGTCGAAGACGCGCGCGAAACGCGGGAACTGCATCGCCAGCGCGAAGGCGGCAGCGCCCGCGCCGATCAGCCCGATCAGCGCGAGCCGCGCGCGGCGGCGCAGCACCATCAGCAGGACGACGACGATCGCCGCCGGGATGCCGAGGAAGATCGCCCCGGCGCTCTGGCTCAAAAGCGCGGCGAGTCCCATCAACGCCAGCGCGATCAGCGCCGCGACGCGCCGCCGGGGATCGATCGGGGCTAGGGCGAACGCCAGCGCGAACGGAATGCAGCGCCCCAAGATCAAGCCGACGTTGTTCGGCGAGCCGTAGACGCTGGCGAGGCGGCGCGCGCCGGCTTCCGCCGTGATGACCGATTCGCCGCGCGCGAACTGGAACAAGCCAACCAGAGCGACGACTACCCCGGCGATCAGCAGCGCGTCGACCAGCCGCAGCAGCCCTCGTTGATCGGTGACGCGCGTCCGCAGGATGGCGTAGAACAGGATAGGCTCGACGATCAGCACGCGCAGTTCGGTCACGGCGCGTCCGGTTTGTTCCGCCCACGCCAGCGAAACAACGCCGAGGATCAGCCACGCTAGCACGGCGAGGTCGAGCGTCGTCAGGCGGATTGCCGGAATCGACAGCCCCTCACGCCGTCGCTGACCCCATTCCGCCAGCGCGCGCAAGACCCACGCCGCGCCGGTGATCAGAATGACGAGTTCCGACATCGGGAAGGCGAAGACGAACAGTTCGACCGGAAACAGGAACAGCGGCGCGTAGAAGACCGTCAGCGTCAAGCCGAGTTCGAGGCGGTTGTAGACGATCACGAACAGGACGACACAGGCGATGACCGTCAAGACGAAATGCGGTTGAAGGTAGATCAGCCCGGCGGTGGCGATCGCCGCGCCGATCTGCACCGGCTCGCGGCGGAAGATGCTTGGCAGCGGGTCGCCCCACGTCAGTAACATGCCGATCATCAGCGCGATCGACGTGACGACGCCGGCAAGCAACTGCCCGAGGTCGCCCAAGCGCCGCCACAACGAGGCAAAACGCCGAGTCAGCGGCGACCAGTCGAGACGGTGCAGGCTGATGGCAGTGCTGATCGCCGCGGCGATTGCCGTCACGATGGCAACAGCCAGTTGACGGCTGTACGGCGCTGCCAGATCGCCCGAACTGACGGCGAACCCGGCGATCGCCCAGCGATCCCAGCCGCGATCGGCGGTGACATGCAGCGTGTGCTCGCCGTAGGGTAAGCCGCGCGCGACCGGCACGAGGTTGGTTTCCGGCAGTTCTGTCCCGCTTTTCAGGTTGATGAAGGCGTTGCCTGCCGCGTCGCGCGGCGCGGCGTTGGCGGGCAGACCGTCAATTGTCGGATAGAGGAAGGCGAGGTAATCGCCCTGACGCAGCAGCAGGGCGACATCGCTGCCGGTGAAATCGAAGTCGAACTGGCTGTCCTGCACCCAACCGATATCCGCGCCGAGTTCGCCGAACGTCCACACGCCGCTGTATCGCGCGTAAGGGTTTGAAGCCGGGTAGAGTCCGTCACGGGCGCGGGTGTCGGAGCGTTCTGTCAGCGCCGACCAGAGTGGCGTTGGCTCGCCCTGCTGATCAATCAGCGCGAAGCCCCACTGCGGATCGTCCGGCGGCGCGTCGGGCTGCCAGTGATGCAGGATCATCCCGCCGAGCCATGCCCATTCGCGGTCGGCGCGGTCGAGCGCGGCGAGGGTGTAGGCGGTGCGCTGTTCCGCGCTGACCTGTCCCCAGATTGACGGGCTGCCAGACCAGTCGGCGGACAGGCTGTTCCAACCCCAACTGCTCGCCCACAGCGCTTGCTCCCCATCGCCGTTGGCGATCATCACCTCGCGCAGCGCGACTATACGCGAGAAATTGAGCGTATCCGGGCTGACCGTACGGTCGTCCGGCGGCAGGCTGAAGCCGTAAGGCTTGGCGGCGGCGGCGTCCATAAAATCGGCTGCGCCAAGCGCGTACAGGTCTTGCAGGTAGCGAACGTCGCTAATGTTGAATTGGCTGATTTCAGTCGTCGGCGCGAGGGCGGCGGCGATCACCGTCGCGTTGGCGTCCGCGCCGTGTATGGCGCTGTAAGCCTCACGGAGCAGGGCAGCGTAATCTGCCGGACGCGGTTCAAGCTCGCCCCAGCCGAGCGTGATGTTCGGCTCGTCCCAGATCTGGTAAACGTCGATCACGCTGCCGTATCGCCCGGCGAAGGCGGCGGCAAAACGGGCGAATGCGACTGGATCAGTCGGCGGCGCGGTGTTTGAACCGCTTTCGCGCCCCCATTCGGGCGAGTTCATCAGCACGGCGACGAGGCGGAGGCTGTCGCCTTCGAACGGCGTGATGAGCGCGTCCCATGTCGTCCAGTCGTACTCGCCCGGTTCACGCTCGATCTCATCCCAGCGGACGAACTGGCGCACCCACTCGACCCGCCCCTCGCGCATCAGCGCAAGCTGCCGGTTGAGTTCTTCGGGTGTGTACTGCGTCAGTTCGGCGTTGACGCCGAAGCGCGGAATGCGAAACGGAAGATCGGCGTTCGTCGTCGGGTCGACGTAGCCGCGCAGCCGGTCGTCGCGCTCGTTGAGCGTTCCCCATGCCGCGACAAGGCTGCCGATCAGGATCGCCAGCGCGACGAAGGCGATCAGAGGGTCGCGTTTCATCGCGTCCAGACCGGGCGAGACGCGCCGCGATCTAACGTGAGCTGGTTGGCGATGCCCGACTCCACGTCGACGACCCATAGGTTGCCGCCGTAGATAAACGCGATCTGCCGCCCATCGGGACTCCACGTGAAATAAGGCGCGTCGGCGGTTAATCCGGGCTGACCGCGTTCGGGATAGAGGACGCGGGCGTTGCTGCCGTCACGGTCGGCGACGACCAGATCGTATTCGGCGCTCTCGCTGATGCTGTTCGACAGGTCGCGCGCGCGCAGGTAAGCCACATAGCCGCCGGGATCGCCGTTGGCGTCTGTGATCGGCGGCGAGAACTGCGGCTTCGACCAGATGCCCGCGTTTCTAACGACTTCGGCGCTGAACGCGCCTGCCGGGTCGGTGACGGCGACGTGAAACGCCGGACTGGTTTCGGCGCTCTCACTGCCAATCGGCAGTCCGTGAACCGTCGTCAGGATCAAGCTGCTGTCCGCCGACCATGAAACCGTCGCGCGCCACGACCACGGCTGGCGCGTATTGAAGACCGGATACGAGAGCAGGGTGTTGAACGCGCCCGAGTCGAGATCGACCAAGCCGAGCGAGTCGGCGCGTACCCACGCGAGCTGCGCGCCGTCAGGCGACCATTCAAAGGTCGTCCCCCACCAGCTGTAGAGTCCGGCATTGGATTGCGGCACGAGCGGGCGGACGTTGAGCGAGTCGCCCGACTGCGGATCGAGGCGCATCACCCACAGGTCGTTGTAGGCGCGCCAGCCCGGCGCTTCGGCGGTGATTTCGCCGGTCGAATAGCTGATCGTGTTCGACTGATCGGGAACCCAGCCGGCGGAAATGACGTTTTCGGGCACGAGCGCGACAGGCTCGCTATCGACGAGCGTGTCGTTGAGCAGCCATAGGCGGTTGAACGACGTCTCGCCGTCTTCGCCCGACGTTTCGCGGCTGAATAATAGGCTGCGTCCGTCGTCCGTCAGGCTGAAGACGCGGTTGTCGACGTCGCCTGTCGTCGTCAGCGGACGCTTGTCGGTGCTGCTGCCACGGATGATCCAGACGTTGCGGTTGCTGACATACGCCAGCGTTCCGCTGATTTGTACCGGGTCGAGTTCGCCGGTTGGTCCATAGTAGATGACGGCATCCTGCGGCGCGGTAATGACCGTTCTGCCGAGCGGCACCGGCTCCTGACGCGCGCCGTCGCGGATGGTAACGCGGTAGCAGATCTCCTCTGTCCCATTCGCGCCAGCTTGAGCGACCCGTTCCTCACCGGGCTGCAAGCCCTCGTTCGGGACGCGCTGCTCGCGGAACGGGATGTCCTGTGTCGCGCACTCTTCGGTTTCCTGCACGCGGGCGACGGTGACACGCATCCCATCGCTGATCTGTGTGTAGAGCGGCGGGACAACCTCGTCGAGCGTGCCGAGTTCGACGTTCACCTGCTGCAAGAACTCGCCGACGGTGATCGGTTCGGACTGTGGGTAGGCGCGTTCCTGTCCGTCGACGGTCAGCGTGACGAGCAGGCTAGATGAATCCGGCTGCGCTGTGCAGCCAAAAGCAAGCAGAAGCAGGGAAGTCAGAAGTAGCGCGATGTGTTTTGCCATAAGTTCACAAAATGAAAGACCGGACTCCACCACGATGATCCGTGATGGAGTCCAGTTATATCCTAAGCTGCCGCGTTCGGGAAGATGGTGGTGCGCAGCGCATCGAGCGCGCGCAGCAGCGTTTGATTGAGCGTGTTGACGCCGAAGGTGATTGTCGCGTTCGTCGACAGATCGCCGCCGCCGCTCGGCGAAGTGCTCAGGCTGACGCCGTCGCCGCTCAAGCCGCTGTTCGGCAGGTCGTTGAGCGCGCGCCAAATGTTGATGACCGGAATAGCGTTCTGTTCGGCAACGTTGATGATCACCTCGTTGACGGCGTTGATCTGCGATGCCGGAACAGCGCCGTCGGTGCGCGGCGGAATGGTCAGCAGCACCGGGATCGTGCCGTTGGCGGCAACCGTCTGGACGATCTGCTGGAGCGACGCGCGGAACGCCGTAAGGTCTGCGCCCTGCCGCGCCTCGGCGCTGCCGACGTTGATCAGCATGACGGCTGGACGCGTCACGCGCAGCTCGCACGCCAGCGGCGTTTCACCAGACTGGCACAGCGGATCGTCGAAGTTGTTCGGTTCGAGCAGGTTTGCTGCCGTCCAGTTATCGCTTGCGGCGGCGCTGTCGCGCGTGAAGCTGTTCGTCCCATCGTCGAGTGTGCCGCCATTGTACCAGTCGATGATCGCCTGCAGGCTGCCGCTTTCGAGCATGTACTGTCCCGTGCCGAAGGGCGCGAGCAGGTCTGCACTCTGGTCGACGTCCGCGAACAGGTCGCCGCCTGCCAGCGAGAAGACCATGCCGCGATTGCCCATGGACACGCCGGTGTTGAAGATGTTTTGCAGGTTGCCGACTATCGGTTGTGTGAACTCGGGCAGGACTGGCGTTTGCGCGACGATGCCCGATGGCGGCGCAGTGTCAGTCGTCGGCTCAATCGTCGGCTCGACCGTTGGTGCCGCCGTAACCGTGACCTGCGTGCTGAAGGTGTCGGTCGTCGCCCCGTCGGTCGCCGTGATCGTCAGGAGCGCATCATACGTGCCCGGGGCGGCGTAGGTGTGAACGGGGTTCTGCTCGTTAGAGCGATTACCGTCGCCGAAGTTCCAGTCGTAGAACGACACGGGACCCGTCGACGTGTTCGTGAACTGGATCGTCAGAGGATCACCTTCAACCGGCTCAAATGTGAAGCCGGCTTCCAGCGGTTGACTCAGTGAGACTTCCTGTGCAGTCTGGTCGGTTGAGCCGTCCTGTCCGGTGACGGTCAGCGTGACGGTGTAGGTGCCGGGTGCGGCGTAGGTGTGAACGGGATTCTGCTCGTTCGAGCCGTTACCGTCGCCGAAGTCCCAACTGCGAGCGGCGATCGCTCCGCTCGACTGATCGCTGAATTGGACGCTCAGCGGGTCGCCCTGAACCGGGCTGAACGTGAATTGAGCATCAATCGGCGCGGTGACCGCCACTTCCTGCGCTGTCTGATCGGTTGAGCCGTCCTGTCCGGTGACGGTCAGCGTGACGGTGTACGTACCCGGCGCGGCATAGGTGTGGACGGGGTTCTGCTCGTTCGACCCGTTCCCATCGCCGAAGTCCCACGAGTAGGCAGCAATCGATCCGGTCGACTGGTCGTTGAAC
>JAEVZT010000653.1 GCA_023392115.1 Chloroflexota bacterium | reverse complement strand
CCCCCCCCCCGGGGCCCCCCCCCCCGGCCCCCCCACCCCACACGACTCCAGTTCGACAATTAGACTCGTCTCGGTATAGGGCAGCGGTGCGGGCACTGCGTTTGCTTCGATCCGGAGTTCGACCGGTTCGAGCCGCTGATCGGTCTCGAGTCGTGACAGCACATCCAATGAACGATCCTCGTCCGGAATGGGCTCGAGATAGAGGCGGAGAAACCCATCAAACGCGAGCCGGTGCTGCTGGAGGCGGAACAGCACGGGATACGGCTGGTCGAGCGTCTTTCCTACGTGAATGAGCGCGCCGCCCAAGTGGTACCGGGCAGGCGCCATCTGCGAAGCGACAAAGCGTTTCCAGATCAGTTCGTAGAGCGCCGCCCCCTCGCCATCGACGGCGTCGGGCATCAGCAGCACATCGGTCGGGCGGATGGCTTCATGCCCGTCAGACGGGGCATCTGCTACAGGTGCTTCCGGTACGTAGTCGTCCCCGTACATCGTGCGGATGAACAGGCGCGCCTCGGCTACTGCTTCCGGCGCGACCCACGTCGACGCCGTGTGAGGAAAGGTGATCGCCCCGCGTTCATACAGCGCGCGCGCCAGAGCTTGTGTCGCTTCCGGCGCGAGTCCCAGATCTGCCGCTGCGCTGTGGACAAGGGTAGCGGTTGTGAAGGGTGTGAGCGGCGGGCGCGCGCGGATCGTCTGCGCCGTTTTCGCCACCGAAAAGATCGCTTTCGAAAGGACATCGCGCAGCTGCTCCGCTTGTTCTCGCGCCGTAAAGCGCGCTTGACCGTGATGCAGGGTGTGGAGGACGGCGTCAACCGTCTGACCTTCAAGCTCAAACCGCCCGTGGATCGACCAGCGCGTTTCGCGCGTGGAGGACGCGATCTCACGTTCGTGCTCGACCAGCAGCCGCAGGCAGAAGCCGTCAAGGCGGCTGACGGTATGCTCGCCATCCAGCGCCTGATCAACCAGCGGCGAAACGAGGTAGCTGAACAGGCGATCGACGATCCGCCGGGCGGTGTGCGCCTCGACGCGCTTCATGTCGATTTCACGCGCATTTTCGACAGCCTTCAGCACGTCTGCCGCTGTCAATGCCGTCAACGTTATCCGGTAGACTGACTTCTCCGGCGGCAGGTTCGCCGCGTCAAGCAGATGCCACGCGACGGCTTCGCCCTCGGCGTTGGGATCGGTGGCGAAGTAGACGGCTTCCGCATCGCGCATGAGGGCGGACAGCTTGCGGAGACGGTTGCCCTTCCCCGGCAGCAGACGGTAGAGCGGGCGAAAGTCGCGTGCCGTGTCGATCCCCAACTCATTCGCCGGGAAGTCGCGCAAGTGTCCATAACACGCCTCGATGCGCCAGTCGTCGTCCAAGCAGCCTGCCAGCGCCCGGCCCTTCGCCGGTGTTTCGACGATCACGAGTTTCACTGTTTCTCTCCTTCGACCGGCTTGTTTTTCCCCTCAGGGCGGCGTTTCCCCAGCCGGTCCGATAGCTCTCGCGCGCGCAGCATCAGCCAGATGTGCCACTCGCGGTAGGCGTGATACGCCTGCTGTTCCAGTTCGTGCCAGATCGGGCTGGCTTCCGTTTGCTTCGCCATGCGTTACCTCGCCACGTGGATGACCGGCCTTACTGTCACTACGTACTCTGAAAGCGCGCCATCTCGCCCGGCGTCGGGCGGTTGTACAGGTACCACAACCCCTCGTCCTGAATGTCGAGCACGAAATGGAAGCGCGGCAGCTGCGCGATGATGTCGCGGTGCTGTTGGTTGAGATGGGCGAAGGCGGCATCATCACGAAAGACGTTCATCCCCTGCCGCTGTGAGAAGATCACGCGGATCGGGCAGTTCTCGAAGATCAGCCGCGCCTTCCCGTCGAGGAACACGCTCATCTGCTGATCGACCATCAGCGCCTTCTTCCGCCGCGTGCGGAAGGTCTTCGCCGCTTCGATCAGGAAGTCGAGCAGCGATGGATGGCGCATCAGGCGATAGACCTCGTCGACGGCAATGATGCGTGGCTGCTCGTCGACCAGTGCATCGCGGCGGATGGCGCTCAAGACCTGCGTGTACGCCAGCGCCTGCAGGATGGGATCGCCCTCGAGTTCGTGGAACGAGAACACGCGCGGCAGGATCCAATCGCGGCTGCCCCGTGTCAGATCGATGTTCGTCGTCCCATTCAGGAACGCTGACCATGGGCCTGATCCGGTGCACAAACCGGCGATCTCGTCGGCAAGGTCGCGCGCGATGGTCTTGATCGCCGTTTTGTCACCCAGCGTCGACAGGACACCGCACACGGTTTCAACCGTCGGTGCCATATCGGGTGTGACACGTTTCAGGTCGGGGAAACCGCGGTAGAGTGCCTCCAGCGCCTCGCCGAGCAATCCGCGTTCGAGGTTCTCGCGCTGCCCGCCGGACAGCGGGCGTCCAAGCACCGTCTCGTACAGCCGCGTCGTGTGGCTCACCTGCTCGATCAGCGTCGGGAACATCACGTCCTGCGGGTTGAGCTTCGTCGCTTTGGCGCTCATTACGTACCACGGCAAGCCGAACGCCTCAGCAATGTGCCGACCGTGTCCCATCGGTTCGAGCAGGTCAAACGGGATGCCGTGTTCGGCGTACTCGCGCGTCAGGTAACAGTTGACGCCAAAGGTCTTGCCAAAGCCAGACGTGCCCACCCAGACTTCGTGCGTGGCACGCTTGTCACGCCACGAGTTGTGGAACACCGGATAGGCTGCGCCGACCGCTTCCCCGCGCAGTACGCCGTTGGTATTCGACAGCTTGCGATAGCCGAGCGGCGCGAGCATCAACGCCAGTTCGCGTGATGTCACCGGCCACGTCGTCGCGGGCAGCGCGATATCCTTCGTCCGCCGGGCAGCGAACATGCCGACCGAGCGCGACAGCAGCTCGCCAACTTCCTGTCGCAGTGAGAACCACGCTTTCGTCTCGTTGATCACCGCGGCGATCCGTTCCTTGAGCGTGTCGAGGTCGTCGGCGGCGACGGCGATGCTGATCTGCGCCAGATGCAGTGCATCCCCGTTGTTGATTTCGTTCAGCGCCCGGCGGCAGTCGGCAACCCGCTGCACCGACCGGCTGTCCTCACCCGACACACCCGCCAGATGCACCTGATACGCCTGAATGATGCTTTCAATCGCGTCGATCGCGC
>JAEVZT010000563.1 GCA_023392115.1 Chloroflexota bacterium | reverse complement strand
TCCCGTGCATGGGCGTGACAAGTCACCTGCTGACGACTGTTTCCGAAATCGAGCTGTACGTTCGCGGGCGGGGCGCTGTCGGCGACTACTTGGCGGACATCTTCGCGGCGTATGAGCGCGATCACTTCGGTTGGTCGAAAGTCATCTGGGACATCTCGACCGTCGCTTATCTGATCAATCCCGGCTGGTTCGACTCACAGCTGGTTCACAGCCCGGTGCTGACCGATCAGGTGACGTGGTCGATCGATCCGCGCCGCCACTTCATGCGCTATGTCAGCTACGCGCACCGCGATCCAATCTTCCGCGACCTGTTTACGAAACTCGACATGCACAGTAAGCCCGGCGACACGTCGACGACATAACCTTTACCCCTCCAGCCGCTGAAGCGCCGCCACGATTTCGGGCGGCGCTTTGTGCCGGGCGAGCGGGTTGATCCAAATCGCTTGCTCACCCGGCTGGTGAAGCACGATCCCGCTCAATTGGCGGTACTGCTTGAGGAAGCCGGCGGCGCTTTCAAAGCCGCGCCGCCTGAAGTAGTCCTCGGCTTTGCCCTCGGCAAGCTGGCGCAGCGTGGTCACGACGCGCGTAAGCTCTGCTTCCGACATTTCACCGCCTGCCCTGAGCCAGAGCAGATTGACGATACTCGGCGGCATCTGTCCCACTTTGTCACACACCACCGACATGAATTTGCCCGACCGCGCGTCGGCGTCGCTGTCGCTCAATTCAAGGGTGCGAACCCGGCGAACCTCGACGTTGAATACGGTGTGGGTCTTAAATGTAACTGTGAAATCGGGACCGCGCTGCTTGGCGGCGGCATACTTCTCATACTCAAGTGTGAAGCGGTCGTCACGTAGAAGCAGCGCGGCGGTTTCGAGTTCGGCACGCAAATCCTGCATCGCGCCGTCGTCGCGCACGTTCTTCAGCTTCGAACGTATCTTCGCGCGGTACGTGCTGGCAAACGCCTTGAAGCGGCGCGATTCGCGCACCCATGCCGCGAACTCGGCATAAAGCGCGTTTCGCTTGTCGTCGAAGATTTCGTCGAGCAGATCGTCGGTCGTGGACATCGCCGGGTTATCCCATTCAAGCCGAAGTCACGGCATTTTAGTGGGAAACGGTCACCGGTTCTAGCCGCACTGTAAAATGGCGTAAGACAGGCGACTGCCGGACAATCCGGTAGCCGGGAAGCGTCTCGCGGCGCGCGAAAACTTCTATAATCACTTCGGCGAGATAATCGACATGGCTCTGTGTGTAAGACCGGCGCGGGAATGCCAGCCGCACTAAATCCATGCGCGCGGGCTGCTCCGTGCCGTCGGGCTGCTTTCCGAACATGACCGTGCCGATCTCGACGCCGCGCACGCCGCCGAGCAGGTAGAGCGCGTTGTTGAGCGACCACGCTGGATACTGGAGCGGTGCAATATGCGGCAGCATTTCGCGCGCGTCGAGGTAAACCGCGTGCCCTCCGGTCGGCTGGACGAGCGGCACGCCCGCCTCCGTCAGCCGTTCGCCGAGATAGGCGATCGACCGGATGCGGTAGCGCAGGTAATGCTCGTCAAGCGCCTCGTACAGCCCCTGCGCGATCGCTTCGAGATCGTAACCCGCCATGCCGCCGTAAGTTGGAAAACCTTCGGTCAGAATCTCGAGGTTGCGGCACTGGGACGCAAGTTCGTCGTCATTGACCGCGAGAAACCCGCCAATGTTCGCCATACCGTCTTTTTTGGCGCTCATCGTGCAGCCGTCAGCATAGCTGAACAGCTCCCGCGCGATTTCAAGCGGCGTCCTGTCGGCGTAGCCATCTTCGCGCGTCTTGATGAACCACGCGTTCTCGGCAAAGCGGCAGGCGTCGATGAAGAAGGGGATGCCATGACGCCGCGCCACTTCGCTGACGGCGCGGACATTCGCCATGCTGACCGGCTGACCACCGCCAGAGTTATTCGTCACCGTGAGCATAATTGCAGGGATGCGTTCACGACCGACGCTCTCAATCGTCGCTTCGAGCGCGGCAATGTCCATGCTGCCCTTGAACGGATGGATCAGGCGCGGCTGACGCCCTTCCGCAATCACGAGATCGCGTGCTTCCGCGCCGGCATGTTCGACATGTGCGCGGGTAGTGTCGAAATGGGTGTTGTTGGGAATGACATCGCCGGGTTTGGCAATGACTGTGAACAGGATGTTTTCGGCGGCGCGTCCCTGATGCGTCGGGATGACGTGCTTGAAGCTGGTAATGTCGCGAACGGCAGCTTCAAAGCGGTAGAACGATGACGCGCCCGCATACGACTCGTCGCTGGCGATCATGCCCGCCCACTGGCGCGCGGACATCGCGCCCGTGCCGCTGTCGGTCAGCAGGTCGATCAGCACATCGTCGGCGTGCAGCAGGAAAGGGTTGTACCCCGCCGCTTGGAGCGCCTTTTCTCGCTGCTCGCGCGTTGTAAAGTGGATCGGCTCGACGGAACGGATGCGGAACGGTTCAATAATGGGTTTCGGGTGGAAGTCGTCCATGAGAGTCCCTTTACGCTAGATCAGACCATCTTAATGCTAATCCGGTTGCGCCACAAAAAGAAGTGAGCTATATTGCTCTAGAG
>JAEVZT010000558.1 GCA_023392115.1 Chloroflexota bacterium | reverse complement strand
TGGTGACACCATGCGCGCCGAATCGAACTTTCAAGTCGCGGTGATGCGGAATATGTATTTCACCGCCGCGTCGGACGCGCTGGCTCGCGTTCGCGGTGATACGGCGCAGGCGGCGGGATCGTAAATCAACGAAAATCGGCAGAAAATTAGACGACTCGTGCGTCGCATTTCGATGCTTGACATGCTAGAATGCGCTGTCTTCTCTTGCACGAACACCCACAGGATGTAATCCATGAGCACCGCACTACGCGATTTCCTTGAAATTCCGTATGACGAGCTTGAGGCGTTGAACCTGCACGCCAAACAGCAGCGCCTTGACCGCCTGCCGATCGAGCAAATACGTGACGAGCGCCTGCGCTACTTGTCCGATGAGAAGCGGATCAAGGCGGTGACCGTGTGCTTTACCGACCTCGAAGGGCGGCTGCACATGCTCGACTACGACAAGAAGTTTCTGCTGACCGCCGACACACTGACGTTCGACGGGTCGTCGGTGCGCGGCTTCTCGCAGCAGTCCGAATCCGACCTGCGGCTGGTGATCGACTGGTCGGCGTTCTACTGGCTGCCGGCGGATGTTTTCGGTCCCGGCAAGGTGCTTGTCTTCGGCGAGGTGCTTGAGCGCAACGGCAATCCCTATCCCGCCGACATGCGCTCGGTGCTCAAGCTGTACATGCAGAAGCTCTACGATGAGCGCGGCATGACGTGCAACATCTCGAACGAGATCGAGGGTTTCCTGTTCAAGGGACGCGGCGCGGAGCAGAAGTTCGTCGAAACCGGACAGTTCGAGTTCATTTCGACCAGCGGCTACTATCACTCGCTGCCGGGCGACGAACTGCGCCAGTTTATCGACGTGGTGGCGGAAGCGCAGCGAGCGATGGGGTTCGTCAACGAGAAGGATCATCCTGAAGTCGCGCCGTCGCAGTTTGAGTTCAACTACTCGTACACCGAAGCGACGATCGCCGCCGATCAGGTGCAGCTCTATAAGCTGATCTGCCGGCAGGTGGCGCAGCAGATGAACATGACCGCCAGTTTCCTGCCGAAGCCTGTCACCGGCGTCAACGGCAGCGGCATGCACACGAACCTGTCACTGTCGTGCAACGGCACGAATCTCTTTTACGACGGCAACGGCGCGGAGTCGCTGTCGGACTTCGGCTGGAATTTCGTCCAGCGGATTCTGACGAGCGCGAAGCCGCTGTGCCTCGTCCTCAATCCCAGCGTCAACGCCTACCGGCGGCTTGACCCGCACTACGAAGCGCCGAACCAGATCAAGGCGTCGGGCGTCGATCGCGGGTCGATGGTGCGTATCCCTTACGCCAGCGCGAAGACGGCACGCGTCGAGGTGCGTTCGATCGCGCCGGACGCCAACCCGTACCAGACGATCTACGCGCTGCTGCGAACCGGGCTTGAAGGTCCGCTTGACGAAGCGTTTGACCAGACCGCCGTGCTGCCGGACAACATCTACGACGCGATCGACCATTTCCAGTCGAACTGCTTCATGGCTGACCTGTTCACCGCCGATGTGCGCGACAAGTACGCCGCCCTCAAGCTGGCGACGGCGGAACGCTGCCCGCGCCGGTTGGGTAACCGGATCAAGCGCGCCGAAATCCAGTTCCACCATGAAGTAACGAATCAGTATTTGTGGAGCAACTTCTAATCCGGCAGTTCAACATGCTCAAAACCATCGTTTTTGCGCTGCTGTGCGCCGTCCTGCTGGCGGGCACGGCAGCGGCTCAGGATGACAGCCCGCTGGTTGCCGAAGATGTCGAACTGATTGACGGCGTCGGCATCTACGGCGAGCCGGTCCTGACCGCCGAGGGCGTGTTAATCAACACCGATGAGGACACCGCCTACGCCAACATCAGCCTGCGCGTCGAAGCGTATGACGCCGACGACGAACTGGTTGGCGAGGGATTCGGCGTGCTGGTCAACGCCTGCGGCGCGGGCTTGTTGTTCGACTTCGCGCTCCAGCCGGAGCACGCGCAGCGCCTGTCCGCGCCGATCGAGCTGTTCGAGAGCGACGCGGAAATTGATCGGCTGGCGGTCGTGGCGCAAGGTGAAGCCGTCGAGCCGCGCGCGCTGCCCGACCTGCCCGAAGGCGTGACGCAGATCAGCGACGCCGAAGTTGTCGAGGTCGAATGGGTCGACGAGAACAGCCTGCGCTTCGGCGTCGGCTGCCAGCGCGATCTGTTCAGCGAATGGGCATGGTTCGACTACACGCTCGGCGATGAGAACGCCACCGCCGGCGAGCATCCGTACGCCGACGCCGTGACCGACCAGCTGCGCGAAACGATCGGGCTGGACGAGGGATTATTCGCCCGTTCGTTCCTGCGTTTCGCCCCCGATGGCGACCGGATTGTCTATCAGGACGCGATCAACGACCTGTGGACGGCGGCGGTCGACGGGCGTTTCGTGCGCCTGCTCTACAACGACCAGCACAACCGGACGCTGCAAGTCGTCTACTGGCAGCCGCAGGAGCGCTTCATCGCCGCCTACTACGGCGCGTATGGCGATCCTGTGCTCTACGTGACGGCGGACGCCGAAGCGCGGCGCATCAGCCCAGCGCTCAACAACAACCCGCCGTCGGTCATCACGCCGGGGATCACGCGTGACGCGCGTCGTGTCGTGCTGGCGGGCACGTTCGAGGACGTGACCGGCTATTACCTGTACGTCGTCAACAACAACTTCTTCGAACTCTTGTTTGAAGCCGAACCGCCGGGGAACAACTATCCCGCACCGCTGCCGCTGGTCAACCCCGCCGACGATCTCGTCAGCCGGATTTACGTCGCGCTCGACGTCGACGGCGAACCGCGCTTGCAGTGTTTCAACCGCGACGAAGGCGTTTTGCACGATCTCGCGCCGCTGCCGCTCAGTCTGGCGCAGGACGAGCGCGCCGCGTGGTGGCTGTCGCCCGACGACCAGACGATCGCGCTGGCGGCGAACGGCGTCAGCGGCGGCTTGTGGATGATCGACCTGTCGACGCTGCCGCCATGCGAGGGCGCGTAGTCGAGCGCAACTTGCGCGCCCTTTCTTGCGTAGATCAGATAGTCACGTAACAGGGGGCATGCATGCGCGACCGTTCCTACGCTTGGCTTGACGCGATCTCGGATGGGCGGATTATGCGCGACTGGCTCGCGCTATTCGTCAACTTCTTCTTCAGTATTGCTTATTTGACGTTTCTCATCGGCGGTTTTGCCATCGCCAGCAGCCTGTCGTTTGTGCTGATCGGGCTGCCGCTGCTGCTGTTCATGCTCACGTCGACGCGGACGCTCGCCGCGCTCGACCGCAAGGTGACGGCGGCGATCCTCGGAATTGACGAGCCGGACACGTTTGACGACGTCGACCCGCGCGGCGCGAACCTCGGCGAGCGGCTGGGGATGTACCTCGGCAGCAGCGTAACGTGGCGCAGCCTGATCTATCTCGTCGCCAAGCTGCCGATCAGCATCATGGCGTTCATCATGTCGATGCTGATCCTGCTGCCGCTGGCGATCGAAGTGCTGATCCTCGCCCCGCTGACGATCGACCTGCACCTGATCAGCGTGCGCCTGATGCACTGGTCGGCGGTCGGGCTGCACCGGCTGAATACGCTGCTGCTGCCGGATGCCAAGTACAAGCGCCGCGTCAGTCGCTTGGAGCTTGTCGAAACGCCAGTCGAGGAAGAAGAACGTTACTTTCTTGAGGACGACGGCGAGATCGGCGTCTACAAGCGCAAAGCGTAGGCTATAATTCGCGCCTGTAGACACAGGAGCGAACCGTCTGAAACCGATCAACCGCCTCGAACTTGTCGCCCTGACCGCCATCCTGATCCTCGCCGCCGTCCTGCGCTTCGGCTGGGTCGGCGTTCACTCGTTCGCCGGTGACGAGGCGCGCATCAGCCTCGACGCGCTCCATATGGCGCGCGGCGGCGAATTTGTCTTCGCCGGACAGCCGTCGTCGGTCAACATCCCGTTTTTCCCCGCCAGCGTTTGGCTTTACGCCATCCCCTACGCCCTCTCGCCCGATCCGCAGGTGGCGACGTGGTTCACGTCCGCCGTCAACCTGATCGCTGTGATCGGGACGTGGGCGCTGGCGCGTCAGTGGGGCGCGTGGGCGGGGCTTGTCGCCGCGCTTTACCTTGCCGCGTCGCCGTTTGCCGTCTTTTACGCCCGTAACATCTGGCAGCCGAATCTGCTCGCGCCGCTGACGCTGACG
>JAEVZT010000522.1 GCA_023392115.1 Chloroflexota bacterium | reverse complement strand
CACCGTGCACGGTCCCTGCGTTGGGGTTGGCGTCGGCGTGGGCGGGGCAGGGGTGACGGTCGCCAGAATAATCGTTGGGCGCGGCGTGTTGGTGACCGCGAGTTCCGGTTGTGATCCGAAAATGGGAACTTCAGTTGCGCTCTGTGGCGTTGGAGTCGGCGGACGGTTGAGTAAACCCGAGCCGACGAAAACACCGATTCCGGCGCACAGCACGAGCGCCAGCGCCAGCAGCCCGCCGAAGATATAGACTTCGCCGCGCCGCTTGAGCGCGCCTTCAAATAGATCGGCTTCGCCGTACTGGCGGCTGTACTGGGGCATCCCGCGCTGCGCGGGCGCGTCGTCATCCCTAACCACTTCTACGTCGGCAAGCGATGTCCCGCAGGTGCTGCACAGAGTCGCGTTGCGATGCGAAGGCGTGCCGCAAATAGGACATATCTTGAACGATTGTGCCAACCGAAATTCCTCAACAATGCGTCGATGCTGCGGTCATTATAGCGCCTGACTTCAACGGGGGGCAGGGGTAAGCTGGCAGCGCGAGCGAATACCCGTTACGCGGCGAATGGCAGCAGCGAGTATAATCCAGCATAAGGAAAGGAAGACAGACGATTGGGGGATCGTTGCGGTGAGCGTTCAACAGAAACTGGTGGCGTACCATATTGCGCGGCTGAAGGATAAGAGCGCCGCAGTCCGGCTGAAAACGATCAAAGAGCTGGCTGAACTAGGCGACCCTGACGCGCTTGACGCGCTTCAGTCGATTTACCGGCACGATCTTGATCCCGAGGTGCGGCAGGCAGCGCAGGAAGCCGGACGGCAGATTTTCCTCAAGAACCGGAAATGAGGCATGTGGGGACGATCGGGCGGATCGCCCCCCACCGTTCGGTGTTATTTGCCGGCGCACAAGCTGTTGAGCCGTTCGCCGATCTGTGCGGCGCTTGCCTCGAGATCGGCGAGGCGGGTGCGTTCGCGCTCGACGACTTCCGGTTTGGCGCGGCTGACGAACTGCTCGTTGCCGAGTGTCGCCCGTGACTTGGCGATCTGCTCGTGCAGCTTGACCTGTTCCTTACTCAACCGGTCGCATTCCGCCTGCATATCGACGAAGTCCGCCAGTGGCAGATAAACCGTCACGTCGCCGACGACGACCGACGCCGCCTGTTCCGGCGCTTGATCGGCGGGTGAAATCAGCTTGATCTCACTGACATTGCAGAGCCGCGCGAATAGGTAGCGGTACGCGTCTATCGTCTCGCCGAAGCTGCCCGGCTGCACCAGCGCCGTGATCTTGCGCGCAGGTTCGACCTTGTACTCGTCACGCACGTTGCGAATGGCGCGCACCAATTCAATCAGCGTCGTCATGGCGCGCTCCGCCTCGTCGTCGATGTACGCCTCGTCGGCTTCGGGCCAGCGCGCCATGATCAGCGCCTCGCCCTCATGCGGAATGAAGCTCCACAGTTCCTCGGTCACGAACGGCATGAATGGATGGAGCAGCCGCAGGCAGGTGTCAAGGCAGTGGACGAGCACGCGGCGAGCATTCGCCTTTTCGCCCTCGCTGCCCTGATAGAGCGAGTGCTTGACGATTTCAATGTACCAGTCGGCAAATTCGCCCCACAGCAGATCGTCAATCTGCCGACCGGCTTCCCCATATTGGTAAATGTCGAACAACCGCTGCGCCGACGCCACCAGCCGGTTCAGACGGCTCAGAATCCAGCGCGAGGGCAGGTCAAGATCTTCCTTCGGCGGCGCGCCGGCTGGCAGGTCGCCGTCTAGGTTCTGCGTGACAAAATTGGTCATCTGCCAGACTTTGTTGACAAAGCGCCAGTTGCGTTCGACGCGCGCCGGGTCGAGGTTGATGTCGTTGCCCGGCGTGCCGCTGGTCACGAGCGCGAATCGCAGCGGATCAGCGCCGTACTGGTCGACAAGTTCGAGCGGGTCAATCGTGTTGCCGAGTGTCTTGCTGATCTTGCGTCCGTTCTTGTCACGCACCAGCCCGTGCAGGTAGACGGTGTGGAACGGCGCTTCGTCGGTGAACCACAACCCGAGCATTATCATGCGCGCGACCCAGAAGAACAGGATGTCGTAGCCGGTTTCCATGACCGACGTCGGGTAATAGCGGCGCAGATCGGGCGTGTCTTCAGGCCAACCGAGCGTGCTGAAGGGCCACAAGCCGCTGCTGAACCACGTATCGAGCACGTCTTCTTCGGGCGTCCACGTTACGCCGGGTTTCGACGCCGGCGCGGTCTTGCCGACGTAGAGTTCGCCGTTCGAGCCGTGCCACGCCGGAATCCGGTGTCCCCACCAGAGCTGGCGGCTGATGCACCAGTCCTCGATGTTTTCCAACCAGTGGAAATACACCTTCTCGAAGCGTTCGGGCACGATCTTGATGCGTCCATCGCGGACGGCGGCGAGCGCGCGTTCCGCCAAAGGCTGAATCTTCAAGAACCACTGCGTGCTGATCATCGGCTCGACAATTTCGCCGCCGCGCTGCGAACGCGGGACGACGAGCGTGTGATCCTTGACTTCGATCGTCATGTCCGCAGCTGCCATGTCCGCCCACAGCTTTTCGCGCGCCACAAAGCGATCCAGTCCCGCATAGTGACCGGCGTTCGCGTTCAGGGTCGCGTCGCGGTTCATGATGTTGATGATCGGCAGGTTGTGCTTCTTGCTCAGTTCATAGTCGTTGAAGTCGTGACCCGGCGTCACCTTGAGCGCCCCGGTGCCGAACTCCCGGTCGACGTATTCGTCGCCGATCACCGGAATCGCGCGGTTGAGCATCGGCACGAGCGCTCGCTTGCCGATGAGGTGCTTGTAGCGCTCGTCGTCGGGGTGGACAGCCACCGCCGTATCGCCGAGGATCGTTTCCGGGCGGGTCGTCGCCACCGGCAGGAAGCCGCCATCTTCCAGCGGGTACTTGAAGAAGTACAGCTTACCGACTTCTTCTTCGCGCTCGACCTCAAGGTCGGAGACCGCCGTCTTCAAGCCGGGACTCCAGTTGACGAGGCGGGGACCGCGGTAAATCAAACCCTGCTCGTACAGGCGGACGAAGACTTCAAGCACCGCGTTCGACAAGCCCTCGTCAAGCGTGAAGCGCTCACGATCCCAGTCGCAGCTCGCGCCGAGCCGCCGGAGCTGGCGGTTGATCTCGCCGCCGTACTTGTCTTTCCAGTCCCAAGTGCGGGCGAGGAATTCTTCGCGCCCGATTTCCTCGCGGCTCGTGCCCTCGTCGTGCAGCATCTTCTCGATCTGTAGCTGCGTGGCGATTCCCGCGTGATCCATCCCCGGAACCCACAGCGCCGCCTTGCCGCGCATCCGTTCGTAGCGGATCATCAGGTCTTCAAGCGTGCCAAACAGCGCGTGTCCAATGTGCAGCGCTCCGGTGACATTCGGCGGCGGCATGCTGATCACGAACGGTTCGGCGTCGGCGGGCGCGGCTTCAGGCTTGAACCAGCCATGTTTTTCCCACCAATTGTAAAGGCGCGGTTCAGCTTCCTTGAAATCGAAGGTCTTAGGCATTTGTCGAGCTGCCGTCATCGGCTCTCTCCCTATGGAAATAAAAAGAGCCTCGAACGTCACAAGGACGAAAGAGGCTCGCTTTCGCGGTACCACCTTGTTTCCCCAATCAGACCGCAGGTCAGACCGGGACTCTCGCACGCGATAACGGGCGTCAACCGTCGGGGTTTACTCGGGTTCAACCCCGCGACTCATGGGCGACCTTCAGCAGATATCTGTGAGCGGGCTTGCAGCCGGTGACCCGCACTCTCTGGCACAGCGAAAGCTGCTTACTTCTCCCAATCCACGTCTTTACCGTGTGATTGAATTGCGTAACAGTATACCTGTCGACGCGACGGCGCGTCAATCCCCCGACGCGATGGACTGCGCGCGCAGCAGGGCGCGGATGCGGTCGGAAACCATGTCGATGGCGACCATGTTGAAGCCGCCTTCGGGGATGATGACGTCGGCGTAGCGCTTGCTCGGTTCGACGAAATCAAGGTGCATCGGGCGAACCGTCGTCAAATACTGATCGATGACGGAATCGGCGGTACGGGCGCGCTCGGCAATGTCGCGCTTGAGCCGGCGAATGAAGCGGATATCGGCGTCCGTATCAACGTAAATCTTGACGTCGAACAGCGGGCGCAGCGTCGGTTCGGCGAGGATCAAGATACCTTCGACGAGGATGATCGGCTGCGGCGTCACATGCTGAGTTTCTGCCATACGCCGGTCGCGTGTGAAGTCGTACAGCGGAAGCTCAACCGCCTGCCCGTTCTGCAGGGCGATGATGTGCTCGCGTAGAAGCGGCGTATCGAGCGCATCAGGGTGATCGAAATTGACAACGCCGTTGTCGAGGACGGGGATGTCACCGCGGTCTTTATAATACGAGTCGTGGGGGAGATAGGCGATGTTTTGACTGCCGACACGCTTCAGGATCGCCGATGAAACCGTCGTCTTGCCGGAACCAGTCCCGCCGGCAACGGCGATCGTGACCGGGCGGAGGCTTTCGCTCATGCTCGATGCTCCTTACAAAAAAGCCCGCGAAGGCGTTAAACCTATGCGGGCGTCTGGAGAGCCACCCGAGGGATTTGAACCCTCAACCTCACGCTTACGAAGCGTATGCTCTGCCGTTGAGCTAGGGTGGCATTCACGGTGCATAGTATACGCAAGACCGAGTTTGTTGGCAAGACCGAATTCTAGTGTCGGAAGTGTCTTATTCCTGTGAACACCATCGCTATGTTCGCCTTGTCTGCCGCCGCGATCACTTCGACGTCGCGGATCGAACCGCCGGGCTGAATCACTGCTGTTACGCCTGCTTCGGCAGCAGTTTCAATGCCGTCGGCGAAGGGGAAAAAGGCATCCGACGCCATGACTGATCCCGAAACTCGATCGCCTGCTTTGGCGATTGCAAGCCGCACGGCGTCGACGCGGCTTGGCAGCCCGCCGCCGATGCCGATCGTTGCGCCATTGACGGCGAGGACGATCGCATTTGACTTAACGTGCTGCGACGCTTTCCACGCGAACTGGAGCGCTTCGACTTCCGTCGGAGTCGGCGCGCGCTGCGTAACAACCTTGAACGCTGTCCCTTCCGGATCGCCGAGGTCGACGCGTTGGACGAGCAGCCCGCGATGCACCGAGCGGATTTCAAGATCAACGCCGTCGAATGACGCCGGCACTTGGAGTAGACGGCAGTTCTTGCGCTTGTCCGACAGGGTTGACTGAGCGCTCGGGGAGAACGACGGCGCGGCAATCGCTTCGACGAACAGTGAGCCGAGGGCGTTGACGAAAGCTTCGTCGACCTGTCGGTTGACGGCGATCACGCCGCCGAACGCGGACACGGGGTCAGAAGCGAGAGCGAGTGGACAAGCATCGGCGAGGCTGTTGCCAATCGCGATGCCACAGGGCGTCAGGTGCTTGACGACGACGACGCACGGCTCGGCGAAGCTGCTGATCGCGCGCCACGCGGCGTCAAGGTCGAGGATGTTGTTGTACGACAGCGCCTTGCCGCCGAGCACCGTGCCGCCGAGCGGACCCGCGCCGGGACGTCGGGAATAGTGCGCCGCCACCTGATGCGGGTTTTCGCCGTAGCGGAGCATGTCACCGCGCATCGCCGCGACCGAGAGCTGTTCGGGCAGCGACTCGTCATACAGTGTCGTATGCTGGATATCCTGTGACAGGAACGCGTGGATCGCGGTGTCATAGTCACGCGTTTGGGCGAAGGCTTTGACGGCGAGATTGCGCCGCAGCGCCAAATCAGCCTCCCCGCCGGACTCAAGCGCGTGCGCGACCCGGCTGTAATCGTTCGGATCGCAGACGACGATCACGTGCAGAAAGTTCTTGGCTGCCGACCGGATGAGCGTCACACCGCCGACATCGATCTGCTCGATAGCGTCTTGCAGGGTGATGCTGGATTGTGCGACGGTCTGCTGGAACGGGTACAGGTTGCACACGACCATGTTGATTGGCGCGTAGTTGTGCGCCTTCAGGGCTTCGAGGTCGTCCGCGCGGTCGCGGGCGAGGATGCCGGCATGGATGGCGGGATGCAGCGTCTTGACCCGTCCATCCAGCATTTCTTCGACCTGTGTCAGCTGTTCGACCGGCGTCACCGGGATACCGGCGTCGCGCAGCGCGCGTTCTGTGCCGCCGCTGGCGACAAAATCCCAGCCCAATTTGAGCAGTCTCGTGGCAAAGTCAACTAGACCGGTCTTGTCATAAACGCTCAATAAAGCGCGTGGCATTTGAGTTTATCCTTCAGGTTTGTGCAAGGTAGTTATCTATGAAAACTGCAAAGGCACGGGCGCGATCCGGCGCATCGCCGACATAGGCGGATGCGTCGAGCAGCGCGAGAATTTCATCGACAGATAAATACTGAAGTAGGGTAGGGCTGTTCGCCAGCAGGTCCGGTAGCGGATTTGGCGCGCCTTGAGACACTGCGCGCCAAGCCGCGAGGCTGTGCTCGCGCAAATGCTCGTGTAAATGCTGACGATCAGCGCCCGCCTTGACAGCTGCCATCAAGACCCGCTCGACGGCGGCGAACGTGCCGAAACGGGCGAGGTTACGGGCGGCGGCGTTTTCGTCGATCACTAAGCCGGTGACGAGGCGCTGGGCGACGCGCAGCATCTCGTCGACCGCCAGAAAGGCGACGGGCAGCATCTCGCGCCGGTTGGCGGAGTCGTCGAGCGTCCGTTCGAGCAGCGCGTGACCGGCGTTTTCCCATGCCATCGGCACCAGCGCCGCGACCATCCGACCGAGACTGTTCATCTTCTCAGCATTGATCGGGTTGCGTTTGAATGGCATTGCCGACGAACCGACCTGCCGCTTGCCAAAAGGCTCATGCCACTCGTCAATCACCGGCGACTGGAGCAGACGCAGGTCGAAGGCGAATTTGTACAGCGTCCCTGCCAAACCGGCGAGTACG
>JAEVZT010000489.1 GCA_023392115.1 Chloroflexota bacterium | reverse complement strand
ACCGGCTCGATCCGCGTCAACCCGAAGCCGCACAAGATGACGATCAGCGGCATCAGGAAAACCATACCGCGCGGCGCGAGCAGCCCGATCCACTGGTTGACGACGAACATGGCGAGGAACAAGCCCGCCCCGCCGAGGACGATGTACCAGCGTTCGCGCCCCTTTCGCCCGCGCATCAGGGCGATCACGCCGAGGGCATACGCGCCGCCGAGCAGCGCGAACTGCCCGTCGAACAGGTCATTCGGCACGCGGATCAAGTTGTCGAGCGTCGAGCGGTACAATTCGGCGTAGTTGTTCAAGCCGCCGCCCCCGACGAGGTTGGCAAGGTGCTGCGACGTCACGAGCAGCCATGGCAGGTAAAGCACGCCCGCCAGCGCCCACGCGCCGATCAGCCGCGCCTTGTCGCGAATCGAGCCGCGCCACAGCAGCAGCCCGTATGCGCCCTGCACGGCGAGCGCCAGCAAGCCGATGTACTGCGTGTAGAGCATGAAGGTCACGCTCAGGGCGTAGGCGATCAAGACGGACGCGCGCGGGCGGCGCAGATAGCGCAGGAAGCACAGCGCCATCAGGCTGACCGACAGCGTCAGCCAGCCATAATGGCGGATTTCCTGTGTGTAATAGACGGGGATGCTTAAGGTCGCCAGCAGCAGCGCGGCGAAATAGCCGGCGCGGTGTCCGAAGGCGTCCCTGCCGATCCGGTAGGCGACGGCGACCGTCAAAACGCCGCCGAGGACGTTGAGCATCCGCAGCGCCAGCCGCGACTCCCCGGCGACGCTCGACCATGCGCTCAGGGCGAGGAAATAGGCGGGCGGGTGGCGATCTTGCGCCAGCCGGTCGATCACGACGCCGAAGTCGTGCTCGCTGCTCGCCCAGATGCTCCACGCCTCGTCCGTCCACACCGTCCAGCCGCTCACGTTGATGATGCGCGCGGCGGCTGCCAGCAGCAGGACGGCGACGATCCCCGCCCACGCCGATCGGTTGAACACCTCTAGCCGCTTGATCACCAGTTCACCCTTGTCTGCGCCCGTATGAGAGTCAATGTGAGATCATTCTTCATGAATAAACAGTAGAGTCTTGGTTAAGGTTGTAAAGACACAAAATCCTTCTTGGGCATAACAGGTAACTGGAAGCATCAATATCATGTCCAAATTCCTTTGTACAACCTTCATCACGCTCTTGATTATCTTGGTTCATTCTACAGGCGTAGAGAGCCAAAACGAGCTAGCAATTCAGGCGTTGGATTGGTCTCCGAGTAATAAGACACTAGCGGTAGGCTATCAAGGTGGGATAGTAAAAGTCTTTGACGTCACCAGTGGAGAAAGGTTATGGACGCATCAATTTTCGGATCTCATTGTCTCATTAAAGTGGCATCCTACAAATCCTGATCAACTGGCAATCGCTGGTGGCAATCCTGCACAAGTAGAAGGGCTAGTGCAAATCATCGATGTGGCGACGAACAAAATTCTACTTACCTTAGATGGTGGCGACGCGATAAGTTCAATGAGTTGGTCTCCAGATGGGGCGAAGTTGGTGGCGGCTAGCAATAGAATGGCATCCGTGACAGATCGTAATGAACTGCGAATTTGGGACACAACTACAGGACAAGTGTTGAATACTATTGCGCCAGTGTCACTTGGGATTATAAATGCTGTATCTTGGAGTCCGAATGGCAATGAAATTGCTGGTGTGACATCGGATTATCTTGTAGTGATATGGGATGCAAATACCGGAGATGTATTACATGTACTACAGGGGCACTCCGCTAGTATTCTTTCAGTCGCATGGAATTATGACGGCAGCATGTTGGCAAGTACGAGTTTTGGTCTTGATAACACTTTGAGAATTTGGGATGTAGTCTCAGGGCAGAGCCTCACAACTTTCCCAACTAATTTTGCCGGAGATGTGGTCTGGAATCCCGTCAAGAACGAGATAGCCCTTGCTGAAGCACAGGGCGTAAGACTCTTTGATGTAACAACTGGAGATGAATTAGCAGCTTTTCCAGCGAACGGGTTACAGCGAGCTGTTGCGTATACCGCTTATGGTGGGAGGCTCGCATTTGGCGGTGAACCATCAAGCAACGTGGAAGTAGCTATACAAGATGTTGGAGAGACTATCGCGAGAACGTTGTCTGATGGTGCAGTCCAGATCGTCGTCCCCGCGCCTTCGCTCGAACGGCTGCAAGCCATCGCCGATGCCTGCAACGCGCCTGCTGCTGTAGAGCGCGTACTGCCCGCGTCGGCGGCTGCCGGTCAGCTTTCCGAGTTTGTCAGTCGGGTTGAAGCCCTACCGGAAAACACCATCCCGCCCGCCTGCGCCGCCGACCTGATCGCCGTCGCGGAGGCGCTGCAAAGTCGGTAGCTGTCACACAAACGGGGCGCATCTACGCGGGTGCGCCCCGCTTTCAATCACGATGCTGATCTGCATTTCTGCGAGGTGTGGTCTATGTCCAAATTCCTTTGTACAACCTTCATCACGCTCTTGATCATCTTGGTTCATTCTACAGGCGTGGAGAGCCAAAACGAGGTAGCAATTCAGGCGTTGGATTGGTCTCCGAATAGTGATGCACTTCTGCTAGGGAATAATGTTGGTGATATAGATATGTGGGATGTCGAATCACAAACATTGATTTCCACGCTACGCGGACACACCCAAGAGATTATGACGCTGAAATGGAGTCCTGACGGAACCCACATCGCAAGTGGTAGTCCTGACGGCACGGTCAGAATTTGGGATGCTGCAAGCGGGACAGCAACGAACATCATCCAGTTTAGCCAGCCGGATAGCCCACTCCGTGCGATTTTGGACATTGACTGGAGTCCTGACAGCCGCCTCGTTGCCGGAGCACGCGAGACGGGTAGAATCATCGTTTGGGATGCAAGGACAGGTGAACAGCGTGCCTCGTACTCCCATGATGGTATGGCGCTTACTGTAGCGTGGCATCCCTCGGCAAACCTCTTGGCAAGCGGCGGGATAGACGGCAAAGTATGGATATGGAACGCGGATAATGGAAGCCTCAGTGAATTTACAGCTATTTCGTCGGCAGGCGTTGGTGCAATCGATTCAATTTCTTGGAGCGCAACTGGCGAGAAGATAGCAATTGCCTTGCGACGAGGTGGTGTGCAAGTATTCGACTTCTTGACGCAATTCGCAGTTTTGCAGATACCGCAGCCGCCAAGCAGTATTGTTTCAATTTCATGGAGTCCCGATAACATAAACCTTGCCATTGGCGACCATGAGACGGTTACAGTTGTCGATACGTCAACGGGACTAGTTACCGACACGTTTAGCGGTAGTGGGAGACTTGATTCTTTAGCGTGGAGTCCCTATGGGGGGCGGCTTGCGTTTAGAAGTATCACGCCTCACCTTACACGAACTGCGACTAGCTTAGAAGGCGTGATTCAAATCGTCGTGCCCGCGCCTTCGCTCGAACGGCTGCAAGCCATCGCCGATGCCTGCAACGCCCCGGCTGCTGTGGAGCGGGTGCTGCCCGCGTCGGCGGCTGCCGGTCAGCTTTCCGAGTTTGTCGCTCGCGCTGAAGCCCTGCCGGAAGACACCATCCCGCCCGCCTGCGCCGCCGACTTGATCGCCGTAGCGGAGGCGCTGCAAAATCGGTAGCCACCACACACATAGGGCGGATCTCACGCGGGTGCCCGCGAATGCCGCCGTCTACGATAACGCGCGGCGGCATTGGCGGGCAAGGTGTTACGGAGTCCCGGCGGGTACGGCGACCGCCTCAGACGCTTCACGACGGCGCACGCGCCGCAGCAGGAACAGCGCCGGCGACAGGATCAAGCCGCTGGCGACGAACGCCGCCCGCAGCGAATACTGCCCGATCAAGCCGACCGGCGGACCGCCGACCATCTGCCCGACGGCGTCCACTTGACTCTGCATCGACAGGACGGTCGCGCGGACGTTCGAATCGACGTATCCGTTCGTCCACGTCGCCAGCAGCGGCTCGATCAGCGCGCGGGCGATGTTGAAGGCGTACCACAGCCCGATCGCGGCGATCAAGTGCGGCGCGATCCCGTAGCCGATGACCGCGCCGACCATGACCGCCGTCAGCAGGAAGACGACGGTCGTCAGCCGCGCGAGGTTGTTGGTGTCGATGCGGCGGCGCAGCACTTCGAGCGCGGTCACGCTCAGGGCGAGCAGGCTCAGGTTGAGGATGCCGCGAATTACGATCTGTGGAATGCCGAGCGCCGCCTGCACGTTGAACGTCGTGATCAGGTGCGCTTCCCACAACCGATCCCAGCCCTCGCTGAACAGCCCGAAGAAGATGCCGACCGCGAGGATGCTCAGCAGGCGCGGGCGGGTGCGAATGACGCCGACGCCGGCGCGGAACGTATCCCACATCTTCTGGAACGTCGTCCGGTCTTGCGCCGGAACTGGCTTGAAGCCGGTTTCGGGCATGAACAGCAGCATGATGACGGCGATGCTGCCGGTGATGACCGCGCCGAGCACGATCGGCAGCTGCAGGTGAATGACGCCGAGAAGCATGCACAGGACAATGCCGACCAGCCCGGCGAGCTGTCCAACCTGCCCGCCGCGGATGAAGGCGTTCCCCGCCCGCTCCTGCCCGATCTCGTCGACCAGCCACGCGTTATACGCGCCGCTGGTGAACGTGTAGCCGATGCCCCACAGCACATTGCCGATCAGCAGCACGGCGAACGCCGGGAACGCCCCCTGAACGAGGTAGGCGATTCCCAGCATGAAGAAGCCGATGATGCACGAGAGGCGGCGGCTGTAAACGTCGGCGACGATCCCGGTCGGAATTTCGAACAGGAAGACCGCCGTCTCCATCGTCGTGCCGACCAGAACGAGCTGAAGCGGCGTCAGCCCGACGACCTGCACCTGATAAGTCATCATCGCCGTCCAGATGAGTGACGCGCCGAGGCTGTCAAGCGCGCTGCGGAGAAGGTGAATCCGGTATGCGTCCATCTTCGTCATGACCGCACCCCCGAAATCGGCGCGTGAACGCAGAATCGAGACATTTGATTATCTGCCTTTGATCGTGCTGATGTGCTGCATCAGCGGTTAAGTTGTGTCAGGTTGTATCAGTATGTAAAGCGAAAGATCGGGGGTGCTTTAAGCACGCGAACGCCGAACCAAGATCGGTCTACAAACTGGAACTTCTGCATTTTCAAGCTAACCTCACCCCGTTTCGCTGCGCTCAACCGCCCCTCTCCATAAGCGAAGCGACGAGAGGGGCAGCACGACCGCAGGTTATGCGTGGTGAGGTTGTAAGTTCGCAGTTACGCTCAAACTACGAGCGACTTATAGACGTGGCTCAAACACCCGTGAATACGATGGCGAATGAGTTGGCGGCGTGTGTTGCCATAGAGGCTGTGCTCCTGCACACATAAGATGACGTTGTGCAGTCTAGCATGGTTTTTTTGACGGAGTCAACCGACCAAAGTCGGAGAAAGCGCTGAGCCGACTAATACGCTCAACGCTTGACGATCACTTCGACCTGCCCCGGACCGTGTACGCCGAGGATCAGCTCCATTTCGATGTCGCCGGTGCGGCTCGGTCCGCTGATGAAGCAGAAGTTGGCGCTGGCGCGGAACGCCTGCAAGCCGTTCTGGCGCTGCGCCGCTATCCAGCTTTCAATCCGCGGGACGATCTGGTCGAGCGTGATGACGGCGATATGCACCGGCGCGAGGACGGTCGGTATACGCCCCTTCCCCGGCGCGGCGCTGAAGATCAGCGTGCCGGTTGTCGCGGCGGCGGCGTCAGCGCCGGTCAAGCCGACCTGCGCGCCCGCGCTCTGCGCCAGCACCTGCGCCCGATCCTCGCCGTGCGTCTTCGGCTCGATGATGCCGATCCCCGCCTCGCGGATCGCCGTTTCCAGCCCATCGACCGGAATGCAGGCGAAATCCCACGCGATAATCTGCTCCGCGCCATGCGCCTTCAGCCGCTCAAGCACCTGATCGCGCGCCTCGTCGTCCCCGCTGACGGTGAACAGCTTGCCAGCCAGCCGCGTCAGCTCCTGCTCGAAGCGCGCCAGCAGCGCGTCGGGCGTCTCATCTTCGATCACGGTCACGGGCAGGTAGCTTTTCGGGCGCGGCGGCGCGTCACTGAACGGGCGGCGGGCGGCGCGGAGTTTGTTTAGGATGCGGTCGCGGGTTGTCGACATAGGCGCGATCTCCATGAGGCTGTCGCGCTCAGTATACCCCGCCTCGCGCACGCAGGGCTACTTCAACGTATCCCACGCGCCGCGTATCAGCGCCCACAGCACGAACAGCACCAGCCCCGCTTCGAGCAGCGCGCCGATGTTGAAGCCGAGCATCAGGCTGGCGATCGTGCTGACGATATAACCGGCAACCACGCCGTAAAAGCCGAGCTTGTAGCCGAGCGCCAGCGCGATGGCTGAGACGATGATCACGGCGCGCGCCAGCAGGGCGATCGGCACGCCAGCGCCGGAAGTCGGCAGGTCGGGCGCGATGTAGCCGAGATTCGGATCAGCGCCGCCGCTGGCGATGCTGATGATGACGAACAGGTTGAAAATCACGACAAGCGCCAGCCAGCCCAAGACGAACCAGTTGCGCTGCCCGCGCGGGCTGTCAGGGTTGAGGTTCTCGCGTACACCTTCTGGCATGGTAGCTCTCCTCGCTCTTCATTCGCCGAGATGTACTGCCATTTTAATGTTGTTTGAAATACATGTCGCCGGTTTCTCATAACTTTCATAGGAAGGCGGAACGACGAATTTGCGTCCTTTGCGGCTTAACCTTCGTCTATTATCATGGAGTAGAAGCGCGTCATGAGGAATGGGCGGATGGTTCAAGTCGAAGCGGTTTGGGAACAATTCAATCAAGAGTTGGGCAGCTACATTCGCAGCCGTGTCGCCGATGAGTCGACGGCGGACGACCTGCTACAAGAGGTCTACCTGAAAATCCACACGCATATCGACAGCCTGCGCCAGCCCGACCGCGTGCAGGCGTGGGTTTACCAGATCACGCGCAACGTGATTCACGACCACTACCGCCAGCAGCAGCCGGTCGTCGAACTCGTCGACGCGATCCCCTCGCCGAACGTGGTCGACACCCCCGACGACACCCTGTCGCGCTTGCAGAGGAGCATTGTCGCCATGCTCGACTGCCTGCCCGCCGAATACCGCGAGGCGCTCGTGCTGACCGAGCTTCAAGGCTTGACGCAGCAGGAAGCAGCCGATCAGCTCGGGCTGTCGCTGTCGGGCATGAAGTCGCGCGTCCAGCGCGGGCGCAAGATGCTGCGCGAAGCCCTGCTCGCCTGCTGCCATTTCCAATTCGACCGCCTTGGCGAAGTCATCGACTATCATCCCCGCTGCCGCTGCTGCGCGAACGAGGCGTGTGCGCAGTAGGCAGTTTGCGTCCTTTTGCGACTGCCCCGCGTCTATGAAGTATGGATAGATAGCTAAGGCGCAGGAGATTTAGCAATGGCATCCAATGTCACAATTCATGATGTGGTGAAGGAACGTTACGGGTCGATTGCCAGCGGCATCGGCGAGTCGTGCTGCGGCGGATCAGACTGCTGCACGCCGAATGATCTGTACAACGTCGAACTGCTCGAAGGGCTGCCCGCCGAAGTCACGTCGCTGTCACTCGGCTGCGGCGATCCGGTCAGCATCGCCAGCCTGAAACCGGGCGAGCGCGTGCTCGACCTCGGCAGCGGCGGCGGCATCGACTGTTTCATGGCGGCGCGTCAGGTCGGCGAAACGGGCTACGTCATCGGCGTCGACATGACGCCCGCGATGCTTGAAAAGGCGAACGGCAATAAAGCGCGGCTCGGCGCGCACAATGTCGAGTTCCGTCAGGGGCAGATCGAGGCGCTGCCGGTCGAAGACAGCAGCATCGACGTGGTCATGTCGAACTGCGTCATCAACCTGTCGCCGGACAAGCCCGCCGTTTTCCGCGAGGTTGTGCGCGTCCTCAAGCCGGGCGGGCGTGTCTCGATCAGCGACATCGTCACCGAAGGCGAATTCACGCCGGAAATGCGCGCCGACGCGGCGAAGTGGGCGGAATGCGTCACCGGCGCGCTCGACGCCGAGGTCTACAC
>JAEVZT010000627.1 GCA_023392115.1 Chloroflexota bacterium | reverse complement strand
GAGTATATGCTGCCCGGAATCGGCGACATTCCGCATAACACGGTGGGGTTGGTCGAGGTCAACGGCGAATTCGTCGAAGCGGTCTTATTCGGCGCCAACCTCGAGCTGAGCCGCGAAATGCGCTGGCGCGAATACCCGGCGGATCTCAGCGGGACGTGGTTCAAACGATTCTGGAACGCGGCTCATGACGACATTCGCGCGATCGACGAGAACGAGTGGCTTGGCAGTAAAACGCTCGGCGAAAACCTGATCGGACAGCTTGCCGACGACTCGCTGGTGCTGTTAATCAAGGGTGAGGTCTTGCGGCGCTACCCCAACCTTGCCGTCTACGCCCTCGAAGCGGAGGTGACGACAGTCCAAGTTGGCAAGCAGCGGATCCCGGTACGCGTCGCGCGCAAGCCGGAACAGCCGCTGTATCCGGCGTTCAGCGGTCGCTTGGACACCGGCGTCCGTTTCTTCGGGTTCGACCTGAAGCGGGATGCTGCCTTGGGAACGGCGACGCCACAGAACACCTCCGGCAGCGCCGGTTACTTCTTCGCCCTACAGGAACAGCCAACCGAACCGCGTTTCGGTCTCAACGAATACGAGGAAGGTGAGTCGTACACCGCGCCTGCGAACTGGAGCGAGCTTTCGTGGGGGCATTTCATCAGTAACGGTAACCCGGACTCGCCCGCTTACCTGCCAATCGGCGGCGCGTTCAACCGGCTCGCCCTCCCCGACTCGACTGCCGCAGACGCGGCGACCTCCGTATGGGGCAGTCACGCCGGCGCGATGGCACGGATCGTCTTGCAGCGTCCGGTTCGAATGCTGGTACACGCGTCGGCAATGCTGCCGTGAGGATGAGACAATGACAATTCCCGGAATTCCACGCGATCGCGATATCCCCGACTTTGATCTGCCGGACATTGACCCGACTGTGGTCTTTAATACCCTGCGTGCCGATGTGCCGCTGCTGATGCTGCCCGTGCGCTTGGAAACGCGTTTCTACCACAACCCCGAGCGGCTGCGTGTTCGCATTTACCCTGACCAGATTCATGTCAACGATTATCAGGCGGCGCTCAGCGAGATTGAAGCGAAACTCGGTCAGCAGGTGTGGGAGCAGATCAAGCGGTTGGGCGACCGAACTGACCCGCGCGTGTTTGAGCCGCTGGCAAAGACGCTCGGCGTGCGGCGCGCCGCGTGGGTGCTGGAGGCGACCAAGCCGGTTGATGTGACGAACGGCGGGAAAGGGAAACCCGCCTTCCCGAAACTCGATACCGGGCGCGATCCCGCGGCACCTGCGCGCTTTGCCCTGCTGCCGCGGCGCTGGTTTTTGATCGGGTTCTTGCAGGGCAAGGCGATGTTTACAGAACACGGCGAGCCCATCCCCGACGAACTGCGCTTCGCGCCGTTCCAACTGCACGATGGCGGAGAAGCGGAACGCTGGATGGTCGATTTCGACCTCGCGCTGCAGCTCGGCATGGCGCTGGAAATCCATCTAAACGGCGACCGGAGCGCGGTGGCGACCAAGGGGCTGGACGAGCTGATCGTCGTGGGGGCGCGCTTCGACGACCCGGCAGCGGAAGCGGCGAGCTTTGAAGATTTGCTGCGCGGACACTACTACACGCACGGTTTCGACTTTGTCCCGCAGGGAACGCCAACCAATAACACGGAAGGCGTACCCAGCCCGTGGTCGCGCGACGCCGTCGACCCTCGCGTTGTGTTCGAGCGGGCTTGGCAGGCGTCCCCCGCCTCTAGCGACGGCTTTCGGTCGCGCTTCGCCAGCGCCCTCGGACTCGACGTCAACGGTATCGTCGCGCGCGCTGTGCATGCCGACAGCGTCGATATCCCTACCATGCGCGCCATGAACGCGGCGCTGTGGTACACGACTTGGGGCGAGTATTTGCGTTTTGTCCTGCACGACGGCGATAAGGCGCCGATCTCGGACGACGACATTGACTGGCTGCGCGACTGGTTCACCGACCACGTGCGCGGCGGCGCTGTCTACCCCGCCTTCCAGATCGGCGCGATGCCGTACGGCGTGCTGCCCGTTCAGCTTCAACCGGTGCCCAACGCCTTGAAAAGTCCTGATGACTATGTGAAAACGGTGTTGCATAAGCTGCGCGCCGGGTGGGAACGTTCGCTCGGCAGCGTGCCGCACCTCGACCCGACCGCTACCGCCAGTTCGACCGACGCGCCCATCACGACCGACCTCGAAGCGGAACATGACAACCTGATCGAGCTGCTCAGCAGCCACCCTCACCCGGCGCGCTTCTTCACGCGCAACCTGTATAACCTGCGCAATCCTGCCTACGATCTGGATTTGCTGATCTTGCTAGGACTCATCGCCGATCCGGTCGATCGAATCGAGGCTTTACAGACGGTGCTGCTTGAGCACATGTTCGAAGTCGACGCTAACTGGAATTTCATCACCTACGCCCAGCTTCAAACCCCGTTCGCATCGCTGGCGGATCAGATCGGCTTCTTCGAAAACATCGCCGCAGGGCTGGACGCGCGCGCCGACGACCTACAGGATCAGATTAATGCGTTAACCCCCGCGACAGGACCGATTTCGCTGGACAAGCGCGACGAAATCAACGCTCTGATCGACAAGCGCAACCTCGTCCAGATCACCATCCCTCAAGTCCTCGACGTGATGCTCGACACACTCAACACCCATGCAGCTCGCGTGTTTCCGCTCAACGATCTGGGTTTACCGCCGCTCATGGACGCGGTCAGCGAGGCAACTCCCAACCCTGAGCACTTCCTATTCACCTACAAGCAAACCGTCACTGAATGGGGCGACCTGCCGCTGGTACAAGCAGACAACGCGACGGGGAACGCAGCGGCGGCAGGCTACCTCGCGTGGCTGCGCGACTATGCGCGCGGCGATGTGAGTGGAACGGCGCCTGACGGCATGTCCGATCCAGCGCCGCTGCTGTTCCAGCTGATCAAACGTGCGATTGACCGCGCAAAGGCATGGAACAACAGCGTGCTGGTCGAATTGGACAATATTCTGCAAGAACTTGACAATATCGGGCGTCTCAACTCGCCGACGTCACGGATCAATGCGACTCAACGGCTGATTTCTGATGAACGCCGCTTGAACCGCACCGCAACCCTGCTCAATCAAACCCTGCGGCGCGATGAGCAAAACCCGCTGCGGCGCTCGGTTGGAAGTGTACCTCGCCAGATCTATCAGACCGCAGCCAACCAGCTCAAAGAGTACCAGCGCGTCACACAGAAAGCGTCGCAGGAGCTGACGCGCCTAATCGACGCACTCGATGAGTGGATCAAAACGCCAACTGGCAGCCCGCTTCCCATATCCGGCGGTATGCAGTGGATAGCCGCCCCGACACGCGGGCGCGAAGCGCAGCTCGCGGCACACATCGAACTGCTCATCGAGCTACCACCCGATCAACTGGAACTGCGTTTGCGGGAAACGCTGGGGCTGGCAATGCATCGCCTTGATGCATGGATCACCGCCTATGCCGAACAACGGATTGCCGATCTGCGCGCCAAAACTCCCGTCGGCGTGCAGATCGGCGGCTACGGGTGGGTTGAAAACCTGCGCCCCGACGCCGCCGGAACCGCGCCATCGCAGGGATACATCCATGCGCCGTCAATGACACATGCGGCGACGGCGGCGATCCTGCGCAGCGGTTACAGCGCCTACAGCGATGGCACCAGCACCTCGCCGCTATCGGTCGACCTGCGCTCCGAGCGAGTCCGCGTTGCAAGCTGGCTGATGGACGGCGTGCGTCAGGAGCAGCGCATCAACGATCTGCTGGGATACCGCTTCGAACGCGCGCTGCACGACACGTTTCTCGACGTGTGGAT
>JAEVZT010000339.1 GCA_023392115.1 Chloroflexota bacterium | reverse complement strand
GTCTTAAACTCGTTTTTGCTGTGAAAGTAAGCGGCGACGACGACAAAGACTTGCGAACTCCATTTAGGGCTGCCCGCGTGGGTGGCGTTGTCAAGCGCGCGCTGAAGCAGGCTCGGCACTTCGTCATCGTCGCCCAATGCCATTAAGGCGCGTGCTAGGTCGGATGGCAAGGTGACGCAGCGCAGACCGCCCTGCGTGGTTGTTTCGCAGGCGTTACGAAAATAGCGCGCAGCGAGCGTCAGGTTGTCGCGTCGTTCCTCCATTGCGCCCAGTACGTTATAGACGATCCCCGTCATGTACGGCACTTCCGACTCGTGGTACAGATCAATCGCTTGGCTGAGATACGACTCCGCGATGTCGAGGTTCTGTTCGTGAATTAGGGCATTCATTCCGATACCCATGTGCGCTTCGGCGATCAGCTCGGGGTCTTTCGAGCGCCGCGCCCAGTATAGATAATCTCGGCGATCCTCTTCGCTGCACCGTGATTTGACGATCAGGAAATAGGCGCGAGTCCGCAGCGCCGCGTTTATATCTCCGCAGCGGTGGAGCGCTTCCCGAAGCCAAGTAATCCCTTCCGCCCGGTGACCCCGATCCTCAAAGAAATATGCGCCTTGACTGATGATGTGAAGCGCGGCACACCCGTCTTCCTCACGCAGCGACCAGCGGATCGCCTCGCGCAGGTTGGCGAAGTCGTCGTCGAGGCGATCGAGCGCGGGGACATCATAGTCTGCGCTCCAGCGTTGAGGGCAAATCCGGCGCACAAGTTCTGTGAAGAAGCACGCGTGCTGCGCCCGTGTCGCCTCGGCAGCGCCCGCAGACGCCAGCTTTTCATAAGCGTACTGACGGTGGACTTCCTGAAGGTTGTAACGGTCGCGCGCGCTTCGATGCAAGAACGACTTGCTCAACAGGCTTGAAAGGATGTCGAGATCGGCTTGCGCGACGTCGGCAGCCGCATCGCGCTTGAAGCCGCCGCGGAAGACTGACAGCCGCATCAACGCGTGTCTCTCCTGCGGCGTCAGGCGCTCCCACGAGCGATCGATGACCGCGCGCATGCTTCGATGGCGGTCTTCAATCCCGCTCAGGTTTGTTCGCAGAATATCGATGCCTGTCTGAATCTCGTCCTTGATCGCTTCCACGTCCATGACGTGGATCCACGACGCCGCGTGTTCGATCGCCAGCGGCATGCCGTGCAGAAGCCGGCAGATGTCGGCGATATGCGCGCTTTGATCATCTGTAGGCTGAAATGTCGCCTCGACGTGGCGCGCGCGATCGACAAACAGGTCGACTGCCTCGCCGGCAGGCAAGCCCGCGCCGACAGGCAGCCCTTCAAGGCGGTAGACCATTTCGCCGTAAATATTCAGCCGCTCGCGCGATGTGACAAGCAGGCGCACGTCCGGCACCGAACGCAAGAGGGCGTCGACAACGAATGACGCTTCAATGAGGTGCTCGAAGTTATCAAGAATCACGAGCGTCGGCTGCTGCGCCAACCGCGCGATCACCTGCTGCAGTGCCAAGTCTTGATTGCGTACAGAAATGCCGAGCGCGTCGGCGATTGCGACGGGTACGGCTTCAGCGTGCGTGTATGACGCCAGCGGGACGAAGCAGTGCTCGTAACGTCCATCGTCAACCGCCTGTTTCGCGACCTCAACCGCCAGCCGCGTCTTGCCAATACCGCCCGGTCCGACGATCGTAATGAGCGACTTGTCTTGCAGGAGCGCGCTCAGCTGCTCGATGTTTTCGGCGCGTCCAATGAAGGAGGTCAGCGTCAGCGGCAGACTGCTCCCTATCGCATGAATGTCCGCTGACTGGCTGTCCTGCATTTGGCGGGCGGCGAGCGTCGCCTGAACGCGGCTGCTCACGCCAAGCTTGCTGAAGATCTGCTTGTTGTACCATTTGACAGTGCCGACGGAGAGCACGAGCTGATCGGCAATAGCACGGTCTGAATACCCCTCACACAGCAAGTTCAGGATGTCGCATTCTCGTGGGGTAAGCTGTTCCACTCTGCGTTTCCCCTGTGGCTCGTGGTCGATTGGCACTAGGGCATATCGTCAATTTTCTAAGATCGGAATCGTTAGGCGACACGCGTGCCTCGCGCGGACGCTTTGCCGCCATAGGTTCGAATGGGCGTGAGCCGATTACATTTTTAGTATAGCAGAAAATAAGAGGTGGCGCGGTCTCCGCGCGTCGGGCGCAGCCGGTTCGCAGCAACCGGCGAATTGCACGGCAATTCTGGCACAGCTGTTCCTTTCTGGTATCATCTTACAATCCGACTGACAGAACTTTTCATTATATGCTCCGCCGATCACCGACTGGCGAAAGGAGAACGTGCCTTGGCGCAGAGCAAGACTCCCGACCCGCAAAGTGACTTTCCCAACATCGGCAGTCCGGCGCGGCGCGCGCTGTTCGCCGCCGGGTACACGCGTCTCGATCAGCTGACGGGCATCACTGAAGCGGATCTGCTCAAGCTGCATGGGGCGGGTCCGAAAGCTGTGCGCCTGCTCCGAAGCGCCCTTGCCGAACGCGGGCAGTCGTTTGCCGACGGCGCGTGACGACGATGTAACAACCAGAGGGCAGGGTCACTGCTGCGCCTTGAACTAAAGTGCATCGGATAGGCGGCACGCGGGAAAGTGGCTGCCGCGGATCAAGCAGGTGATCAACACAAATAAAACGTTCGTTTCTGTGATATTCTGTAAAGACCATTTCTCAATAAGAATACTGAGAGGGACAACCATGAAGGCACGGGCAGCAG
>JAEVZT010000615.1 GCA_023392115.1 Chloroflexota bacterium | reverse complement strand
TTCCCCCTGTGCTTTGTTCTTGTTCGCGCGCGCTTCCGCCTTCAACTCCTTGGCGCGCTCCTTCATGGCGGCTTGTTCGGCGTCCGTAAATCCCTTGGATTTCTTGCTGGTCGTGTTCTTTGTGACTTCGTCTGCTTTTGCCATCTGTGCCTCTCCTCCACTCTAGAACAAATGCGGCAGGCAGAATTGCCGGTGGTTTGCTCGCTCATACGTGCATGAGTATCATCTCTGCTCACCTAATCAGTATGACGTAACTCGACACCAGAATGTGACAGATTGATCGACAGTTTAAGCAAAGTTCGTGTTGACAGCAGAATACATTAACTGGTCTTGAGATTTCTTGTCACATTACGACGTTTCCATACGTCAATGATATTATGTGCATTCAGGGACGGGGATTGATGGGCAAACCCGATTGGCTGGCAGAGCAGTTTGAGGCACACCGCGATCACCTGCGGGCGGTTGCCTACCGGATGCTCGGCTCGGCGAGCGAGGCGGAAGACGCGGTACAAGCGTCATGGATCAAGCTCAGCCGTTCGGACACAAGCGAGATCGAAAACCTCGGCGGCTGGATGACGACGATTGTCTCGCGCGTGTGCCTCGACATGCTGCGCTCGCGGAAGTCGCGGCGTGAAGTTTCCCCATTCGACTCACCCGACGAGATCAGGAGTCACGACGAAAAGCTTGATCCGGAGCATGAAGCGCAGCTCGCCGACTCGGTTGGCTTGGCGCTGATGGTCGTGCTGGATACGCTCTCCCCTGACGAACGGTTGGCGTTCGTGCTGCATGACGTGTTCGGCATGCCCTTTGAAGAAATCGCGCCGATTGTCGGGCGATCTTCGACGGCAGCCCGGCAGCTTGCGAGCCGCGCGCGCCGCCGGGTGCGCGGTGTGCCTGCGGTGTCGGGCGATGAACTCGACCATCAGCGTGAAGTCGTCAGCGCCTTCCTCACGGCGGCGCGCGCCGGTGACTTCAACGCCCTGCTGACGGTGCTCGATCCCGATGTCGTGCTGCGGACTGACGCCGGCGCAGCGCCTTCCGGCAAAACCTTGGAAGTTCACGGCATGCAACGCGTCGCAAGGATGTATGGGCGACCGGGAAGCGCGCTGGCGCTGCGTCCCGCGCTAGTGAATGGAAGGGTTGGGCTGGTGCTGGCACCACAGGGGCAGTTGATGCTCGTCATTCATCTCACATTCAAGGACGGCAAGATCGCAGCAATCGACGCCGTTTCTAAGCCGGAGCTGCTTCGGCAAGTTGAGTTAGCGGTACTCGATATTTGAACGCAGACGAGAATTTCGAGAACCCAGCAACAAAAACGCCCCGTCAAGCCTCATTCTGACGGGGCGCGGTCGTAATCGCGGGACTCAGGCGCTGACGCTCACCTTTTCGACCGGAATTTGCACTTCGGTCAGGTAGTCCGCCGAATTCGGCGTGTCGCCGGGCGAGGTCAGGTAAATTTCGCGGATCGGACCGACGTAGTCGTACCCCTGCGCGCTCACCCACTGGCTGAGGGTGTTGTACGTCTCGGCAAGCGAATCATAGCTGCCGTGATGAATCGTGGACGCGACAGTCTGCGCCGGGATGACGTGCATTGTCATCTGCTTTCCGCCGACTGCCGGCAGCTCGCCGTTGAACGACTCGTCGACCGGAAAGGCGAGTTCGGTGTCAAAACCGTTTTCATGGCTGTGATACATCGTGACCGGCGGACCCGTGAACTTGATCCCCGAAGTGAATACCACGCCGAACACCTGATTCAGAAGCTGCGAGATCCCGCTGCCATCGGGGACGACCTGCCGAAACGCGATCACTCGCTGCGCGTCAATGTGCTTGATGACGGCGTCAAACTCGGACATTTTGCCCTCCATTTCGATCTGGCGCAGGCGTGACTCGAGCCGCGCCAGTTTCTCCTGTTCTGACTGGATGTGCTGCTGAAGTTCCGCCTGTTTGAGCTTGAACATGCCGCGTATCTGCTCCGGCGTCGGGTCGTCGTGCAGCATCTGCGCGATCTGTTCGAGCGACAGCCCCAGTTCCTTGAGCGCCAGTATCCGGTTGAGGCGCGGCAGTTGATCGAGCGCGTAGTAACGGTAGCTGGTGAACGGGTCGATCTGGGCAGGCTTGAAGAGCCCGATCTCGTCGTAATAGCGCAGCGTCTTTACCGGAACTTGGCTCAAGTGTGAGAAGTCGCCGATCTTGATCATGAGCTTCCGCGTTCACCTTTACGACTTCAGCATAGACCTTCCAGCGGCTGGAGAGTCAAGAGGAGAATACTTGATCAGCGGTGGGGAACGTCTATCCAAACACAACGTCTAGGGGCACATCCTGACCGAGCGCTGGCGAACTGAATGCGTCTTCACTCGTATATACGCCAAGACGGACAAACTCATCGCCCTCGCGCACCCAGACTTCCATCTGCGCGTGTTCGGGGTCAATCATCCAGTATTCACGCGCGCCATAGCGCTCGTATAACTCAAATTTCTTCATCCTGTCGCGTTTGAGCGTTCCCGGCGAGAAGATTTCGACGACCAGATCGGGCGCGCCGGTGATGCGCTTCTCACCGATGATCGCGCTGCGTTCGGCGCTGATCCACATCACGTCGGGCTGCACGACGTTCAGGTCGTCAAGATGAACGTCGAGCGGTGAAGGGAACACCTCTCCGTCTGGCTTGAGATCTTCGACAAGCCTAGCTATTCGTAACACAAAGCGCTGGTGATTGACGATAGGCGTTGGACTCACGATGATTTCTCCGTCGAAGAGTTCAATGGGGAGTACGGACTCCGGCAGTTCAAAGAACTCCGCCGCCGTCACTTTTGTCTTGGTCACGTCCGCCATTGGATTCACCCCTGTAACAAAAAAGCCTCTCCCCGATTATATCAGGGAGAGGCTTCTTAGGCTGCCTGTGTCGCTTACATCAGATCGCTGCCGCCACCGTCGCCGATGCCGAGAAAACCGGACGGCACGCGCGACGGACGCTGCTTTTCCTCGTCCTTGCCGAAGCGCGTGACTTCACCGGAGTCAGAGATCGCTTCGACCGCCAAGCCAAGGCTCTGAAGTTCCTTGACGAGCACGCGGAACGACGTCGGGATGCCCGGCTCTTCGATCGGTTCGCCCTTGATGATCGCTTCGTAGGTCTTGACGCGACCCTGAACGTCGTCCGACTTGACCGTCAGCATTTCCTGAAGCGTGTACGCCGCGCCATAAGCTTCCAGCGCCCACACTTCCATCTCGCCGAAGCGCTGACCGCCGAACTGCGCCTTACCGCCCAGCGGCTGCTGCGTGACGAGGCTGTAAGGTCCGGTCGAGCGGGCGTGAACCTTGTCCTCGACAAGGTGCGCCAGCTTGAGCATGTGAATGATGCCAACCGTCACCGCCTGATCGAACGGTTCACCGGTGCGTCCGTCATACAGGACGTGCTTGCCGTAGACCGGCACGGCGTGACCGGTGTTGAACATAGCGCGATCGGCGTACTGGAGCAGTTCCCTGCCCGTCACGCCTTCCGGCACTTCGAGTTCCGGGTCTGCCCACTCGATCCACAGCCGGAGCGAGGCATTGTAGGCGTTCTCATCACGGCGGCGGCGTTCCTCTGCCGTCATGTCCGTCGTGTCGAAGACGAAGAGGTCTTCGGGGTCATAACCCTTCCCACGCAGCCATTCGCCAAGGACGGCGCGGCGCGCATATGTCTGGTCGAGCAGCAGCGCGTCGGCGTCATAGCGCCCGCTGTCGCGCAGCCACTCGTGAACATAGAGGCGGCGCACTTCGTCGTCGTCTTCAAGTTCTTCGGGGTTATAGTCGAACTGTTGAATCCACTGCCACGCGTCTTCGGTGATCTCTTTCCACGCCTGATCGACCATCCACGCGCGACCGAGTTCGGACTGGATTTCCCATTCCTTCGCCCCGTCGAACACCGGCGTGATCGCGCGGAAGCCGAGGCGTTCCGCCGCCCAGCCGAGGTGGATTTCAAGCACCTGACCGAGATTCATACGACCGGGAACGCCCGTCGGGTTGAGGATGATCTCCACCGGGCGACCGTCCGCCAGATACGGCATGTCTTCGATCGGGACGATGCGCGAGATAACGCCCTTGTTCCCGTGACGCCCTGCCATCTTGTCGCCGACCGTCAGCTTGCGCTTCTGGGCGACGCTGACGCGCACCATCTTCTCAACGCCTGCCGGCAGATCGGGGTGTTCTTCGCGCGTGAACGTCTTCACGTCGACGACCTTGCCCTTCTCACCGTGCGGCAGGCGCAGCGACGAGTCCTTCACTTCGCGCGCCTTCTCGCCGAAGATCGCCCGCAGCAGCTTCTCTTCCGGGCTGAGTTCTTTCTCGCCCTTCGGCGTGATCTTGCCGACGAGAATGTCGTTCGGACCTACTTCCGCGCCGATGCGGACAATGCCGAATTCGTCGAGATCTTTCAGCGCGTCTTCGCCGACGTTCGGAATGTCATAGGTGTTTTCTTCGGGACCCAACTTGGTGTCGCTGGCTTCGACTTCGTGCTTCTCGATGTGGATGCTCGTGAACTTGTCGTTCCGCAGCATGTCTTCGCTGATCAGCAGCGCGTCTTCGTAGTTGCCGCCGTCCCAGCACATGAACGCGCCGAGCACGTCATGACCGAGCGCCAGATGACCTTCCCACGTCGACGAGCTGTCGGCGATCACCAGACCCTTTTGGATCTGCTGCCCCTTGACGACTGTCGGGCGCTGGTCAACGCACGTCGATTGATTCGAGCGGTTGTACTTGCGCAGGCGGTAAATGCGCTCGTCGCCGTTGGTGGTGTGAACGATGATTCGGTCGCCCTGCACGCTGACGACCTCGCCGTCCACGTCGGCGACAAGCACCTGACCGCTGTCATAGGCGGCTTGCGCTTCCATGCCTGTGCTGACGATCGGCACATCGGGGCGCAGCAGCGGCACGGCTTGGCGCTGCATGTTTGAACCCATGAGCGCGCGGTTGGCGTCGTCGTGCTCAAGGAACGGGATCAGCGCGGCGCTGATGCCGACGATCTGGCGCGGCGCCACGTCGATGTAGTCGATGCGCCGCGACGGTTCAACACGGAATTTCTGGTTATGACGCGCCGACACGCGCTCGTTGACGAATTCGCGGCGCGGACCGAGCAGCGCGTTCGCCTGCGCGATGACGTAGTTATCTTCTTCGTCGGCGGACAGGTAGACGACTTCGTTGCCGACGAACGGCTTCACCGGCA
>JAEVZT010000311.1 GCA_023392115.1 Chloroflexota bacterium | reverse complement strand
CGGCTGTAATCGTAGCCCTTGTGCTCGCCCGGCGCGGACTGCACGAACGTCGACGTCTGGTAGATCGGCGTCATGATCGCGCCGGTCGCCGGATCAGGCTCTTGACCGGCGTGAATCGCAAGCGTGTCCAAGTGATAGCTCACCACTGCACCTCAGAATCTGGACTTGGCAAAAGAAAGTCACGCCAGTATAACACGGTGGCAAACGCACGGAGAGGACTCGAACGTGATGCGACGACTGGCACTTCTCGCGCTCATCCTGATGGTGAGCGCGTGTAACCTGAGCGATCAAACCGTGATCGAGACGCCCGGCACGCCTACGAACACGCCGATGCCGACCGCGGGCGACAGCAGCGAACTCGGCACACGGATGCCAACCCCGACCGAACTGCCCGGCGTCGGCACGACACAGCCGACAACCGCAGGCACGGCAGGCGCGACGCGCACGCCATTTGGCATGATCCCGACGGCAGGCGCGATCACCGGCACGCTGCCGGGCGTTTCCGCGCCGCTGCCGACACAGGCGACCGGCGAAAGCGCGACGATCACCAGCCCGGCGTCGGGCGCTACCGTCAGCGGATCGCCGCTGACCCTCAGCGGCATGGTCTACAACCTGCCGCAGGATGAATTCACGATTCAGGTCTTCGGCGCGGACGGTGAGGCGGTCAGCACCAGCCAGCGGATCACGCTCAACAACCCGAATCAGGTCGCCGAAGTGCCGTGGTCAGCCTCGATGATGCTGCGAAATAACTATACCGGCGCGGCGCAAATCCGCCTGACGGCGCAAACGCGCGGCGGAACGGAAGCGACGCTGGCGCAGGTCGATGTCAACATTGGTCAGGGGGCGGCAGTCCCGGTCAACCCGAATCCGGGCGCGAGCGACGGCACGACAGGCAGCATCACGTCACCGGCGAACGGCGGCACTGTCACCGGCGATCCGATCACCGTCAGCGGCACAGCGGGCAGGATTGCCGAGAATCAGTTCACGCTCGTCCTGATGACCGAGAGCGGCGTCACGCTCAACAGCCAGACGGTAACTCTCAGCGGCGGGGATACGGGCGTTGTCCCATGGTCGGCGTCGATGGGCACGGGCGGCTATCGCGGCAGAGTCGAGATCCGCGCCTTCGTCGTCCGCGACGGTCAGCAGGTGACGTTCGCCACCTCAACCGTCACGTTGCAGTAGGGGGATTCTCGACCAGCTTTTCGATCTGTGGTCTAAGACGCGGAATGGACGTTACCGCCGCTTCCCACACGAGATCAAGATCGACCGAGTCGTATGCGTGGATGAGGATGTCACGCATTCCAGCCATGTGTTGCCACGGGATATGTGGATTCTCTGAACGAAAATGTGCCGACAGCCGCTTGGTCGCTTCGCCGATGATTTCGATACACCGGCTTACCGCGTCTTGCGTCTTCAAGTCTGCGAGAAATGCTTCCTTGTCCATACCCTCTATATAGATTTGGACGCGGTTCATCATTTCCAGAATGTCGGCAACGTAGTCAGGATCACGCGACATATATTACCTCAGCAGAGTCAAGGATAGACTGGCGACGGCGCGCGTTTTTACTCCGCTCAATCCCCTTGCGGCTGACCAGATCGACTCGGCGACCGAGCATCGCGCTCAGTTCGTCCTGCATACGCACGAAGTCGAGCAGTGTCCAGCGCGCATCGGGCGAGAACTGCACGAGCAGATCAATGTCGCTGTCAGGTCGAAAGTCATCGCGCAGCGCCGACCCAAACACCGCCAGCTCGGTGATTCGCCAGCGGCGGCAGAACGCCTCAATTGCTTCCTGTGGAAAATGGATGTTTCCGACGCGCATTTTTGTCCCTGCTTCCATTTCTATTCGGATTATACACCGTCTCAGGGAACAAAAAGACGTTCCCGTAGGAACGTCCTTGCAGCGGGATGATAGAGGAAAACCGCCTTACCGCGCGGTGCGTGGGCGCGGCGGGGTGTGTGGACGCAGAAACTTCGGCAGCGGGATGAACATCGACGTGCGCGCCTTGTATTGACGGTATGCCTCGCCGAACTCGGCTTCCATGTCGGCTTCTTCCTTGCGCGCGAGCCGGTAGTAGACGACGAGCAGAATGGGCCACATGATCAGCAGCGGCAGCGTCAGCCACTCGAACATCATGCCGAGCGTGATGAGCATGAAACCGGTGTACTGCGGGTGGCGGATGTGGGCGTAGATGCCGCGCGTGACAAGCTGCCCCTTGCCCTCTTCCTGACGCCAGTAGTACTTATAGATGTCGCGCCAGCCCCAGATGATCAGCCCCGCGCCGATGATGCACAGCACGTACATGATGTACGTCCCGGTCAGCCCGAAGGTCTGTATGAGCGTGTGACCCCAGAGCACGCCTTCCGGAAGCTGCGAGCCGACCAGCCATGTGATGAAGTACATTGTCAGCGGCACGCCGAACATTTCCAGCGCCAGCGCGAGGACAAAGGCGAGATAGACGCTCGACGGCTTGCGCTGACTCTTCTTGTAGAACGGTGTGAACAGGAGAAAAAGCGCGAAGAAACCTGCCCAGATGAGCAGATAACCCCACTGACCGAAATGATCCGCAGCCGGATCGATGGTAACGGGATTGTTCATCGGAATAACCTCTCTGTTGACCATTATCACTATTTACGAGAGGCAGCCCGCCGCACGTGTACAGCATGTCATTTGTCAGCAGCAGGGGTGACAAATGTCATGCGGACACAGCCAGTCTTAGACCCAATCAGGCGCAGGTTTTTCAAGCCTGTGCTATAAAAGAACGCGGTCTTTAACAGCTCCTTGGAAAACAACACCCATGAACATCTCGAACCAAAAATGCTTCATCGCCGTCGCGGGGAATATCGGCGCGGGCAAAAGCTCCCTGACGCACCTGCTGTCGAACGCCTTCGGCTGGGAGCCGTTCTACGAAGCTGCCGCCGAAAACCCCTATCTCGCAGATTTCTACGCGGACATGCGCCGCTGGAGTTTCCATTCGCAGGTGTTCTACCTCGGCAAGCGGCTTGAGCATCACCGCCTGCTCGTCGATCACGTCGGCAGCGTGGTACAGGAT
>JAEVZT010000307.1 GCA_023392115.1 Chloroflexota bacterium | reverse complement strand
TAGGTTTCGAGTGTCAGGCGCGGGTTATCGCCCGAGGTGAGCTGCATTGACAGGCGGCGCAGCACCGGCAGGTTGAGCGGCGGCGGCTGGTAGGAGGGGTGGAAACCGCCGACCGTGAGCAGGAAATTCGGGTCAGCGCCCCAGCTCAGGCGCACCGCCATGTCGCCGGTGAGCGCAAAGCCGAGCAGCTTGGAATCGAACAGGCTGGCGTCGAACGACAGCTTTTCCGCCTCGAAGTCGATCACGCCCAAGAAGTTGACTTGAAGCTGGAGCAGCTTGAGGCGATCGTCGGGCAGCGTCGCCTTGACCACGCCGAGGATGATGATGCGCACCGGGCTTGGGACTTCGATGATCAGCCCGAGGTCGATCGTGATCAGCGTCGGGCTGCCCCAGCCGATCCGCGCCATCGGTCCGAAGATGAACCGTTTGGGTTGGGGCGGGAACACCTGCGTCAGGTCGCTGATGATCCGGCTGGCATTGGCGATGATGTTCTGCGGAAACAGGATGCTGCTAAGTGTCGCGTCGCGCAGTCCCGTGCGCAGGCGCTCGACGTTGACCGTCCGGTTCAATCCCAGCAGCCCGCCGACGCCATTGAGGGTGAAGCCTAAGCCGAGTTGAATTGGCGTGAATTCGGAACTAATGACGATCAGCAGCGAGAAGCCGCGCTGACCGTTAGGCAAACGCGTATTCAGCAGACCGATCGCTTTGAGGCTGATGCGGTCTTGATACTCGAGTTCGAGGACGCCGACGTAGCGCCCTTGATCCGGCTCAAAGGCGAGGAAGCCGCCGCCGGTGAAGCCGCCGCCGCTGACCGACAAGCCGAGTCCGGTGGGCGGTTTGAAATGCGGCGATAGTCCGAAGAAGCCGAGGTTGCCGCCTTCAAACGAGACGTCGGTTTCCAAGCCGAGCCGCTGCACGGTGACTGTGAGCGGGCCGAGAGTCAGGCTGCCGTCGATCGACGTTTCGAGGCTTAAGCCCTCGTCCTCGACGTTCAAGCCGACCGTCAGGCTGTTGACCGTCAGCGCCCCGATTTCGCGGTGAACCGGGATCGAGACGAGCAAGCCGGAACTGCCGTGAAAGAAAATCCCCTGCTCGCTCGTCCAGCCGACGCGCAGGTCAAACGGCGCGTTGATCCTCTTCTGCGAGATAGTGTCTTGCAGGAACGAGTCGGCGCTGTCCATCGAGACGTCGAGGCTGTTGCCCAAGAGCGCGACTTCGAGGAAGCGCTCGGCGGGTCGGTCCGTGAACTTGTCGAGCCCGCCCGTGAGGACGAACTGCTGCATCTTGAGGGTCGATCCGCCGGGGAAGGTCAAGAGCGTTTTCAGCTCGCCGCCGGGTTTGCCGTGCCGCAGGCTGATCGCAAACCGTCCGCTGACCGCCTCGCTCAACCCCTTTGCGAACTTGACATCCAAGTCCTGATCTGGGCGCAGCAGGAATGCCAAGCGTCGCAGCAAGTCGGCGTCGGCGGACAGGTCGATGAAAGTGTCGTCAAAGCGCGGGAAGGGCACGCTGCCCGATCCCTGCCCGCGCACGATCGGCACGACGCCAAATCCGCCATCGCTCGCGCCGGTTGAGGTTGGGCGAGCGCCAAAAATTGATAGCCCCAACTGGAATCCGGCGACAGCGCCGCGCTCCTGATAGAGAAACGTGTTGAGCTGCGGCACGAGCACGTCGTCGGAAGGCGTGACGCCCGTCCAAATCTGCTCAGCCATCGGATCGAGTACCTGCATCCGGCTGCGCATCCCCAGCGTCTGAAAGAGCAGATTCAGCCGCTCCAAGAAACGCCCCGCCGCGAAGTCGGGCGTATTCCAGCCGTAGGCGTCGCGCGCCAACTCCGCTGGATCGGTGACGAGGGTCTTGAAATGCCCGTAGTGGATGACGGGACGGATATGCTCAATCTGGAAGACCGCCGGATCCGCCGGGAAATAGGGATAGTCGATCACGTCGATCAGGTGCAGGATGGCGAACGCCAGCGGTGACTTGCCGGCGAGATAACTCGTGAGCAAGAAATCGAGCAGGCGTTTTGGCAGTTCCTTGTGGATGTTGGTCTTGTCGACGTAATCCCCGGCAGAAGCGAGTTTGACCGGCAGCTCTTGCGCCAGTGTTTGAATCGCCAGCACGAGATTGCCGAGCGCCAGCGTCAGCTCACCGATGCGGACAGCCATGGCAAGCTCGTCTTCCCATTCCGCGTCCGGCGCGCCGATGACCGCGTCAAGTTTTTCGAGGAAGTCGCCAAGGTCGAGCGCCGCTAAACCGATGTCCTCGATCCCCGGCGGCAAGTCCCAGCCCATCAGGTTAATAAGCGCCTTCGCCTGATCGATCTGTCCGTGAAGGGCTGTGAGGCGCGCGAGCGCTTCGCCGATTTCGGCGGTCGCCGAGTTGACTATATGGGGAGCCATGGCAGCAAGTCCCCCTCATCGATCTCGCAGTCGCCGAAGTCGTACGTGCGCGCTCGGTCTTTCAACAGCGACGTTCTGACCTTCAACGAGCGCAGATAGTCTTTCGCGTTCGGCTCCGCTGCCCACGTGAGAATTTTTGTCGACTCACCGTTCGGCAGCGCTTCGTTCTTCTTGATCGCCTCTAGGTGCGCTTTGGCGCGCGCTTCCCACAATTCGACCCACTTCATGTCCGCCGGGTTCGCGGGCACGTCCTGCATGTCGGCGGGCAGCGCCGCTAAACCGAGGTGCTCCTGCCACAGGCGCGCGCGCAGCGTCTGGATCACCCGGTTCTCCGGCTGACCGGCAATGCCGTTGTAGATTACGACGTTCATTTCGACGCTGTGCCCCGGCTGCTGCTCGCGCGACGGCAGCGCGTGCTGCGCCTTCCTCGCGTGAATGCGCTTGTAGAGCGTCACTAGATCGGGCACTTCGCTGGCAATCTCGGCGATTTCCGGCATGTGGGTCACAAAATAGATGATTCCGCCGATGATCAGCAGCCACGTTTTGAGGTCGAACACGAGCTGTTTAATGACGAAGAAGAACACCATCCAGAACGCATCCCACACGAACTTGCCAAAATCGTTGCCGAGGTGCAGCTTGCCGATCAGCTTCTCCGCGAGATAGCCCGTCGCCAGCAAACCGACCTCGTGATAGTTCAGCGACGTGCCGTCAAGGTTGGCGCTGCCGACGGTCGCCCACTTGTCGTCGATGATCGCCACCTTGCTGTGGACGTAAATCGGCATCATCA
>JAEVZT010000218.1 GCA_023392115.1 Chloroflexota bacterium | reverse complement strand
CCAGCCGCGCAGCGGCGCGTCGGTCGGGTTGGCGCTCAGGTAGTCGATGACGCCACCACCGAACGAACGGCGGGCGATCAACGGCACGTCGTCACCGACGAGCGTTACCGCGTCGGGGTGCAGGTCGCCGGTGGCGATCACCGCTTCTTGTGCCAGCGGCTCGCCGTCGTGGCGCAGCCAGTCCGCCAGCGAGACGAGATTATCCGCGACTTGGCTGCCTGTCGGCGACAGCGGGAGCAGATTGCCGAGTCCGGCGGCGGTCGCCTGCCAGTTCGCGCCGCCGGTGACGATCAAATGACCGCCGGACGCAATCCAGTCGCGCAGGGCGGTCGACTGGCGGACGCTGAGCGTCCCGCTGTCGGCGTCGCTGATCAGAATCATGTCGACGGCGTCAAGCGCGGCGACTCGATCTGGCAGATCGCTCACCGCCCATTCGGCTTGATAGCCGTTGAAATTGCTGCTGTGAATCGCGCTCAGGTCAACAGCGCCGAGCGCCGACTCGCTGATGACGACGTGCAGACGGTCTTGCGGCTGGATCGCGCGAATCGCCGCCTCTGCCGCCGCGATCACCGTCCCCGCGTCGTCGATCAGCTCGACGCGAATCTGCTGCGCCAGTGAACGGGCGGTGATGTAGAGCGTTGCCGTCTGCTGCGCGCCGCGCGCCAGCGTCACCGGCGTGCTGTAGGTGTTGGTGACGGCGCTGCCGGACGTTTCCGGGCGCACGACAAGCCGCCCGCTGACATCTTCGCCGTTATTGCTTGCGTGAACGAGGACGGGCATCCACGCCGCGTCGCGGAAATAACCGTCGAAGCCCGCCTCGACAACCAGCGTGATCGCCGCGTCATTCTGCGCGCGCACGGGGATAACCACAAAGCTCAAACAGACGATCAACAGCAGGAACAGAGCCGACTTTCGCATACTGCCTTCATTCACTCGCAGATTCGCTCGCACGCCAACTTACAGACTAAAAACACTGCCATGCGCAATTCTCGACCCCACCCCCGCTCGCTGCGCTCGCCTCCCCTCCCCGAATTCGGAGAGGGGCGAAAGAATCTGGGCTTGCTCCCTCCCCTGAATTCGGGGGAGGGCTGGGGAGGGGGTTATCGCGCATGAGGCTAACGTAGACGGACGATACACACTCATTGTAACACGCTTGTTCCATTCAACGGGCGCTCCACCTCGCGCCGATGCTATGATTACTTCGCGCCGCGCGTTCTCGTTCAATCACCGCATAAGAACGCCGTTATAATTGCGTGATTGTGCATTGACATTGGCTAGGGGGGTGATTAGAATAACGTTGCTCTGCTGACAGCGTGACTCGACACGCGAAAAAGCCTTGAAGCGCGGCGGCTCACCATGATAGAATACACAGACGCGCCGCCGTAGCTCAATGGCAGAGCAACCGCCTTGTAAGCGGTAGGTTAAGGGTTCGAGTCCCTTCGGCGGCTTATTAACAGCCACATATGGGTCGATGTCCCGAGCGGCAAAGGGGGCGGACTGTAAATCCGCTGGCGGACGCCTTCGCAGGTTCGAGTCCTGCTCGGCCCACTCGTTTCACCATCTCGCCCAAGTAGCTCAGCCGGCAGAGCACACCCTTGGTAAGGGTGAGGTCACGGGTTCAAGTCCCGTCTTGGGCTTCAACTACCGGTAGATGCAGCCATAATTTAGGGAACAGGTGTCATGGCGAAAAAAGGCAATCGCGTTCTTGTGAAGATGCGCAGCACCGAAAGCGGTCATATGTATTACACGCAGAAGAACCGCCGCAACGATACCGCGCGTCTGGAACTGAAGAAGTACGATCCGCTGGTGCGCAAGCACGTGATCTATCGCGAAACGAAGTAGAACGCTGGCGAATCGGCGTTGACCCATCAAGAAAAGCCATAGTAGAATAATACTGTGGTGAAATACAGGGGCATGGTGTAATTGGCAACACAACGCTCTCCAAAAGCGTTATTCAGGGTTCGAGTCCTTGTGCCCCTGCCTTGAAGACCAGACTGACACCGCCCTCGAGGCGGTGTCTTTCATAAGCGCTAAGACGGCATTTGCCGAGGAGATTTCAAGCCCATGCCAGCCGATAAAACGATTGGGGAACAGCAAGAGGGTCGTCGTCCCCGGCGTCGCCCGCAGACTGCGCAGCGCCCCCGTCCACAAGTAAAACGCGAAGGCGCTTCCACTGACCGCGCCCTTGCCGCCGCGAGCAAGGGTCGTTCGACTCCCGCGCGCCGGCGCGAGGACGAGGTCGAGGAAAAGCCGCAGCAGAGCGGCAGTCTGGTCACCCGCACGACACAAGGATTAAGTGAGTATTTTCAGGGCGTTCGCTCCGAACTCCAGAAAGTTACTTGGCCCACGCGCGACGACATCCGCCGCCTGACGATCATCGTCATCGTGGCGCTGATCCTGTCGGCGATCGCGCTCGGTCTGATCAGCGCGGCGTTTACCGAAATGTTCCGCGTCGGCTTTGAAACGCCGGTGATCCTGCTGGGCTTCATGCTGATCGTGGGCGTGATCGGGGTGGTCTACTACTGGATGCAGAACCGACGCTCCTCGACCTATTAGTATTGTTAGAGGTGGAGTAGGCATGGCGAAGAAGGAAGAAAAGCTGAATCAGCAGTTCACGAACGTTGAGGATTACGATCCCGAGCCGGTCTATCTTGACGACCGCCCGGAGACCGTAGAGGACGACCGCCCGATCCTCGACGATGAGCTGCCACCCAAGCCATCGAACGAGAAGTTCTGGTACGTCGTTCACTGCTACTCCGGTTACGAGAAGAAGGTTTGCCACGCCATCGAGCAGCGCATCGAAACTATGGGCATGCGCGACAAAATCTTCGACGTGATCGTCCCGACTGAGGAAGAGATCGAGGTCAAGGATGGCAAGCGCCGCACTGTCGAGCGCCGCGTCTTCCCCGGCTATATCCTCGTCGAGATGAAGATGGACGAAGACTCGTGGTACGTGGTGCGCAACACGCCGGGCGTGACAGGGTTTGTCGGCATGGGCAACGACCCGACGCCGCTGCGACCTGAAGAGGTCAAGCAGATCATGGATCGCATGTCGGAAGAAGCGCCGAAGGTCAAGGTGACGTTCAAGGTCGGGCAGCGCGTGCGGATCATCAGCGGTCCGTTCAACGACTTCCCGGGCACGGTCGCCGCGATCGACATGGACAAGTCGAAGGTGCGCGTCATGGTCAACTTCTTCGGGCGTGAAACCCCGGTAGAACTGGACTTTCTTGAGGTCGAAAAGACCTAACGCTCGCCGGGCATATTTACGATGTGAGATACGTAGGGGCGCGGCGGCTGCTGCGCCCCTACGAGTGTGAGTCTCAAGAGGTAGTTAAGGGAAATCTACAATGGCGAAGAAGGTCAAAGCAATCGTTACCCTGCAAATCAACGCAGGGAAAGCCAACCCCGCGCCGCCAATCGGTCCGGCGTTGGCGCAGCACGGCATCAACTTGATGGCGTTCTGCAAGGACTACAACGCGCGCACGTCGAACCGGATGGGCGAGATCATCCCGGCGGAGATCACGATCTTCACCGATGGCTCGTTCCGCTTCGATCTCAAAAGCCCGCCGACCACCTTCCTGATCAAGAAGGCGGCAGGCATCGACAAGGGGTCGTCGTCGGCGCGCACGCAGCAGGTCGGCAAGATCACGCGCAAGCAGGTGCGTGAAATCGCCGAGCAGAAGTTGAACGACATGAACACCAAGAACATCGAGTCGATCATGAAGCAGGTCGAAGGCTCGGCGCGCCAGATGGGCGTCGAGGTGGTGGATTAGTTCGCATCTAGAATCGTGGGAGGACGCGCAGGCGTCCGCTTAAACCACAGGAGAACGACATGCCTTTTCACGGAAAGCGCTACCTGAACGCGCTCCAGCAGTTTGACCGCCAGCAGTACTACCCTCTGCGCGAAGCCATCGATCTCGTCAAGAGCATGGCGACGGCGAAGTTCGACGAAACCGTCGAGATGCACTTCCGCCTCGGCATTGACCCGCGCCACAGCGACCAGCAGGTGCGCAGCACCGTCCTGCTGCCGAACGGTCTGGGCAAGACCGTCCGCGTGCTCGTTTTCGCCGAAGGTGAAGACGCCCGCGCCGCGCAGGAAGCCGGCGCCGACATCATCGCCGACGACGAAGTCATCAACCGCATCATGAAAGACAACTTCCTTGACTTTGAAGCGACTCTCGCCGTTCCGAGCATGATGCCGAAGGTCGGTCGTCTCGGTCGTATCCTCGGCACGCGCGGCTTGATGCCGAACCCGAAAGCCGGGACGGTCGTCCAGCCTGCCGATCTGGCGCGCGCCGTCGAGGAACTGAAAGCCGGTCGCGTTGAGTTCCGCAACGACAAGACGGGTAACCTGCACATTCCTGTCGGCAAGGCGAGTTTCGACGCCGAGAAGCTGTACGAAAACGCGGCGGCAATCCTCGAAGCCGTCAACCGCGTCAAGCCAACTGCGGTCAAGGGGGTGTACATCCGCCGCGCCGCGCTGGCATCGTCGATGAGCCCGGGCGTTCGCCTCGACCTCTCGACACCTTCCGCGTAGATTTCCCACAAAAAGGGGGTAGGTTGAAAAGACCTGCCCCCTTTTGATTCCCGTATGTATGTACAGCTACGGCGCGGCGGTTGCCAATAAGCCTTCTGCCGTTTGCGTCGCCTCGATGATTATATGCGTCGCGGTCATGGCGATCGGGTCGATGTTCAGTGGTACCGGCGTCGCTGTGGCTGTCGCAACGACTGGCGTGATGAACGCATCGCCCGGCGCAGCGCTATCTGCCGGCAGGAGCAGGCGGTCGCCGACCTGAATATCCCCCTCGCTCGACAGGTTATTCATCGCAAGCAGCATCGGCACATCTTCAGCGCCAAAGCCAAAGCGCGTAATGATGCTCATGAACGTGTCGCCCGGCTGAACGACGTACTCAACGGTGACTGTCGCTTCCGGCGGCACGACGGTCGGCATCAGTTCGCCGGTTTCAGCAACCGGACAGCGTTCGGTCTGCGCCAGAGCACTCGACGCCAGCCACCCCTGAACGCGCTGCCCGCCGACTTGATAGATCACATAGAAATAAAGCTGACCTGAGACATGCTGTGCCATCTCAACAATGTCGACGGGGGCACGTTCCGGCAGGTAGCCGATGACAGTACCAATCTCTCCCGGACGTGTGCGTAGTTCAGTAATTCTGTCCAGCGTTGTCCCCTCACAAATACGTAGCAACTCGTCCGAGCCAACGCGCGGCAGCAGCGCGGCAGCAGCACCCGCAGGCGGGACTTCGGTCGGCGGGAAGGGGGTCGCGGTTTCCGTCACTTGCAGCAGCCCCGATGGCGCGCCATTGTCCGGTAGGGCGGGACGGTTGGCGAAGAACATCGCGCCGAACAGGATGAGCGCCGCTGCCGCCGCGGCGACTGTCGCGCTCAGGGAAAATACAGGGGTGCGCTCGCGCGTCTTCGGCGTGACGTAAGTCGTGTTGATCATAGCGGTTTCCTCTCGATGACCGTTCTGGCTAAAGTGAGGGACTGGTTTCACGCTTTCGACCTCGTATGCGGCGTTCAACTCCAGAATCATCTGCTCCAGCGCCGGGTCGCGCTCGGCTTCGTGCAGGACGGCGGCGACTGTCGTGAAATCGCCGCGCTCCAACGCGCTGCTGTAGCG
>JAEVZT010000189.1 GCA_023392115.1 Chloroflexota bacterium | reverse complement strand
CGACAACGGCATGGTCATCGACCTGTCGCTGATGAAGAAAATCGAGGTCGATCCGGTCAAGCGGACTGCCTGCGCTGAGGGCGGCGTGACGTGGGGCGAACTCGATGCGGCGACGCAGGTCTACGGGCTGGCGACGCCGGGCGGCGTCTATTCGGGGCCGGGCATCGCCGGTTTGCCTCTCGGCGGCGGCTTCGGTTGGCTGCGCAGCAAGCCCGGCTTGAGCGCTGACAACCTGATTGGCGCTGAGGTCGTCACGGCGAACGGCACGATTCTGCATGTCAGCGAGACGAAGTACTCGGATGTACTCTGGGGGCTGCGCGGCGGCGGTGGCAATTTCGGCATCGTGACCAAGTTCGAGTACAAACTGCACCCGGTCGGACCCGAAGTCATGTTCGCTTTTGTGCTGCACGACGGCAGCGACCCCAAAGAAATGAAACGGGCGCTCCGCTTTTACAAGGAATATCACGAAACAGCGTCGGATGAAGTCAGTACACTTCTGGCACTGGGACAAATCCCGCCGACCGAACACTACCCTGAGCCAATCCACATGACGCCCTTCATCCTGCTCGCGGGATTGTACGCTGGAGCGCCGGCAGAAGGTCAGCGCGTGCTCCAGCCGCTGATCGACTTTGGCACGCCGCTTGTCGACCTGAGCGGAGTCGTGCCCTATGTCCAAGCACAGCAAGCTTTCGACGAGGAATATCCGGACGGGCTGCGCTATTACTGGAAGTCGCTCAACCTGACCCGCTTCGACGACGAGGCGATTGTCACAATTGTCGAACACGCCCGTCAGCAGCCCTCGGCGTTCAGCACGACTGACGTCTGGCATATTGGCGGCGCGGTCAGCAAGACCGACGCCAGAGCGACGGCGTTCTATGGGCGGCACGCATCGTTCCTCGTCAACCCGGAAGCGAACTGGGTCAAACCCGCAGACGACGACGCGAATATCGGCTGGGCACGTGGCTTTGTCGACAGCCTCGCCCCGTTCTCGGACGGCAGTCGCTATCTCAACTTCGCCGGTTTTCAGGAAGAAGGCGAGGCGATGATGCGCGGCGCGTTCGGCGCGCATTATGAGCGGATGGCGGAACTAAAACGCAAGTACGATCCAACAAACCTGTTCCGCCTGAACCAGAATGTCAAACCGGACGGCACATCACCAGAATGAGTCGGATCGACGCCGATCCCGATATGACCGTCAAGGTCAGACTGATACAAATGGCAAGAGGGCGAGTCTGTGCTGTAGACTCGCCCTCTACCACTTGCGCCGCCGCCAACCGATCTCAGTCGGTGTAGTTCGCCAGCGCGAGACTGCCCGGCTCCACGCCCTGAATGATCGGCAGGTCGATCCGGCTGCCCCATTCAGCCCATGAACCGTCATAGCCGCGCACGTCCTCGAAGCCCATCATGCGCAGCAGGTAATACATGTGCGCCCCACGGTACAGCGACTGGCAGTAGACGATGACCGTCTTATCCGGCGTGACGCCGCGCTCGTTAAGGAGCGTCTGAATCTCGTTCAATTCCTTGAAGACCTCGACGTCGTCGTCGCGCAGCTGATCCATCCAGTCGCTCTCAGTCGTGTAGACCGCATCCCCGCCGGTCAGCACGTCCAACCAGTTGAGAAGCTGGGCGCCCGGAATGTGTCCACCGCGATCCGCCAGCTTGACTTCGCCGCTGTACTCCATTGGCGAGCGCACGTCGAGGATCACCACGTCGGGATTATCAAGCATGGACAGCACGCCATCCAAGTTGACGACACGATTTACATGCAGCGCAATCGGATACTCGCTCGGCGTGATATCGGGAACGGCGGTCGTTGTCTCGCGATTCTCGGCGACCCACGCGTTCCATCCCCCATCGACAACACGCGCGTTCTCGTGCCCGACAAGCTCAAGCGTCCAGAACAGGCGGGCGCTGTTCAGCATGCCCAGATCATCATAGATCACGACGCTGCTGTCCGGCGTAAGTCCGATCGCGTTCAGCGATGCCTGCACCTTGTCGATGTCAAACTCCATCGGGACGCCGTCAATCGCCGAAGAGATCTGGTCGACGGGCAGGTTGACGGCGCCGGGAACGTGCGCCTCGTCGTAGGCTTCGGGCGAGCGCATGTCAACGATCAAGAGGCTTGAGTCCTTAAGCTGCCCAGCTAGCCAGCGGGCACTAACGAGCCGCCCCCCTTTAGGGATCTGTGTGTCGCTCACCGCTTGGGTGTCGCACCCGATCGCCACACTGGGTGTGATCAATGGCGCGCAGTTGGGGGAGAGCTTGCCGCTCGTCATCTTCATGCCGCCTCCTTGCGCATCGACGGCAATCAGCGGTAGGCTGACAAGGACGATAACCACAATGCATGTAATGACTTGACGGGAAAAACGCGTAACCATTGTTTGATCTCCTTCCCTCTCTCCTGACGTGTGATCCGGAAGCCGGTCGCTCGGTCACAGTCTCATTCTATGGGGCGCGAGGGTCGTTTTTCACCTCCCTAACGTGGTGAATCGAGGGGTGAGTTGGTGTATGATGGTCCTTATTCAAAACAGTTATTGAGATTATTGCCTTATGAAAGGGGAATCCTTGACCGCACGCGAACAGGATATCCTCAAGCTGTTATGCGAGGGATATTCTGATCGCGAGATAGCCGAACGCCTCGTACTCTCACTTGGCACTGTCAAGTGGTACAACAAACAGATATTTAGCAAACTCGGCGTGAACAACCGCGTACAGGCGACGATCGCGGCGCGTGTTCGTGAACCCGCCGCATCAATGAGCAGCCTCAGAACTGATCTCCATCTACCGCGTTTCCTCACCCCGTTCATTGGTCGCAGTGAAGTCATCGATCAGGTCTGCCGGCTGCTTCGCGAAAACCGGCTGATGATGATCGTTGGTCCCGGCGGCACTGGCAAAACGCGGCTGTCAGTCGAAGTCGCGAGACAGTTCCACGACGACTATCACTTCGAGCCCTACTTCGTGTCCCTCGCAACGTATACAACGCCAGAAACGGTTCCGCGCGCGATCGCCAGCAGCCTCGATCTGACGATCCGGGATCAAGACGCCGCGCTCGAACAGGTGATTGCAGCCCTGTCGCGCCAACCGACCCTGCTGATCCTCGACAATTTCGAGCACTTGATTGACGCCGCAGCCACGCTTGAAACGCTCACACGCTCGGTCACGACGGTGCGCCTGCTGGTGACTTCGAGAGAACGGCTCAACCTGTATGGCGAGATGGTCTACCCGCTCGACGGCTTGCCCGTTACTTCGAACGAGAAGGCGACGCCAGCGCGGGACAGCGAGGCAGTTGCTCTGTTCCTCAACCGCGCACAGCTAGCCGACGCCAGCTTTTCCCCCTCCGCTGACGAGCTTGATGACGTAACAAGCATCTGCACGCTGCTGCACGGCATCCCACTGGCGATCGAACAGGCAGCATCGTGGATGCACATCCTCGACACGGCGGCGATCCTCGCTGAGATTCAACGCGGATTGGCGATTCTGCGGACGAACCTGCAAGGCATCGAAAGTCGCCACCAGAGCATGCGCGCCGTCCTCGACAGCGCGTGGGAGCGGTTGACAGCGCAGGAGCGGGGCGCGTTCACTTGGCTGTCGGTCTTTCGCGGCGGGTTCGAGCGGGAAGCTGCCGCCGAAGTTGCGGATGCGGATTTCGACATCCTCGCCAGCTTGGTCGCAAAGTCCTTCATTGCCCGCGTCAGCGCCGAGCGCTACGACATGCACGAAATCCACCGCCAGTATGCCGTCGAAAAACTGGTTGAGCGCGGGGAACTCCACGCCGCCAACCAGAGCCACGCCGCTTACTTTACAGCGCTAGTCGAGCGAATCTGTCCGCAGCGCTGGGGCAACCCCTACTACCAACCCAGTGCCCTCGACAGACTGGACGCCGACTTCGCGAACCTGCGCGCAGCCGTCCTCTGGTCGCTTCACTCCGGCGATGGCTGTCTTGCGCTGCAAATCGTCAGCAAGGGCGCGTACTTCTTTGCCGATCGCGGGCATGCGCCGGAAGCCGCGCCATGGGTG
>JAEVZT010000188.1 GCA_023392115.1 Chloroflexota bacterium | reverse complement strand
GCTCCACACTCGCCGGTCAGGCTGATGATGCCGCCTGCGAGCGTTCCCTCGCCGCTTTCCTGAATGCGGATGTTGTTCAAGTCCTCAAACAGCAGGATGCAGACTTCGGCGTCATTCGCCGCCAGATCGATCGACGGCAGGACTTCGCCCGACGCAGCCGAAATGATCGGCGCGGGCGGCGCGTCCTCGATAGCAGCCCGCGGCGGTTCGTCTGTGCTCTCGCCCGCCTCGCCCGTCGATTCGGCGTCCGGCGTCGATTCGGCTTCGCCCGTCGACTCAGCAGTGCCTTCCGCCTCGCCGGTTGATTCAGCCTCGGCTTCGGCTGTTGCTCCACCTTCCGGCGGTATGATGACGATCTCCTGCCCGATCTGGATGATGCGCGGGTCGCGGATATCCGGGTTGACCGCCAGCAGTTCGGCGCGCGTCATGCCGTAGGCGACGGCGATGCTGTCGATCGTGTCGCCGGGCTGCACGCGATGGATGAGCGAGCCATCATCGCCGGCTTCCTGCTGCTGGACGAAACCGACTTCCGCCGGGGGGGGCGGCGCTGCCGTCGGTTCGCCGGGGGCAGGTGTTCCGGCAGGCGCAGCCGCGCCGCCCGCGCCGCCTGTGCTCAGGACGGCATCGTCCCAGTAGACGCTGTTAATATCGGCGGGCCATGCCTGCGTGACGAACAGGAAAACCGTCGCCGTCGTGCCGGTGGTCGTCGCGCTGACGGTCATCTGATCCCAGCGGTCATGCGGAGTCGCGCTTGCTGACCAGACGACGTCCGAATCATACGGGTTCGTCCCGCCGTTCGGGTCAATGCCGACGCGCGTATACGCGCCCGATTCGACCGCTGATCCGCAGTTGTCAAAGCCCGGCGGGACGTTGCACGTCTTCAATGACGCCCACGCGCTCGCGGTGACGTTCGTCCCGCTCGGCACGCCGACCTGCTGGTAAACCGCCGCAGTGAAGGTCGCGAACCCCTTGTTGATGTTAAGCGCCCGCGCGCCAGAATGCGGGTCAGGACCGGGTCCGTTGTGTGGGAAGGCGACCGGCGGCAGGTTCATCCATGACTCGGTGCGCGGCGCTTCGGTGAACCACAGATTCCAATCGGCGGGGATGTTGAGATCGGCGCGTCCGCGATTGGTATATGACCCTTCAAAACCGCCATCGCGGAGCAGGTTATCCTGCGCTGCGGCGGGAATACTGATGACAAGCGTCGCCGTTAAAACAAGCAGCCACAAGACCATTCGCTGCATACTATTTTCACTCTCACCTGATTGACAAAAAACAGGCGTGGTCAAAGTCCCCACGCCGTTGCCGCGCGATTATAACATAGAGCATTTGCGAGTCAACTGCACCCCGCGAAGGGTGACCTTTAAGTCCGTTTCGGTACTATTGACTCGTGCCAATATTCTCTGATACGGTGAGGCAGATACCGGCAGAGGAAAACAGATTTATGGCAAAAATTCCGATGAAACCGAGTGTTATCGAAATTTTGCCGTCCCACGACGCGCGATCGATCGCGCGCTTTTTTCAAGTCCTCGCCGACCCGACGCGCGTCCGGTTGATCAAGGCGCTGTCGGACGGGGAATGGTGCGTTTCCGAGCTGACACGCGCCCTCGGCATGGATCAGCCCGCCGTCTCGCACCAGTTAAAATACCTGCGTGAGCTGGGATTTGTCAGGTGGAAAAAGAGCGGTCGCCACGTCTACTACACCCTTGCCGACGACTCACTGCGCGACATCCTCATGAGCGGCTTCGAACGCGGCAGCGTCCACGAGGCGGAGGGCGACCACGTTACGGTTTAGTCTTCTGTGGCGGCGCGGGCGGCTGACTCGGACGGCGGCGCAGGCTTAGGCGCGTGCGTGTAACTGCGGTGTGTGCCTGCGCCGGCTGCGGTTCTTCAATGTGCGGGATTGTCACTGTGAACGTCGTCCCCTCGCCCAACTGACTCTCGACGCTGATGCGCCCGTGATGCGCCTCGGCGATCCAGCGGGCGATCGACAAGCCTAAGCCCGCCCCTTCACCCTTGCGCACGCGTGACGGTTCCGTTTGATAGAACCTATCAAAAACCCGGCTCAGGTCTTCCGGCGCGATGCCAATCCCCGTATCCTGCACTTCGATAACGGCGTCGGTTTCGGTCTTGCGCAGGTTGAGCGTGATCTGACCGCCGTCGGACGTGAACTTGAGCGCGTTGCTGACGAGGTTGAACAGGAGTTGTTTCAAGCGGTCGGCGTCGCCGTTGACGCGCACCGGCTCATAGTCCAAGACCGTGATCTTCAGGTCGCGGTCTTTCGCCAGCACGCGCGCTTCCCTGAAGACCTCGCTGACGATCACGTCGAGGTCGAGCGGCTCAGGGTTGAGCGCCAAGCCGCCGTAGTCCGCCCGCGCCAGCAGCAGCAGATCGCTCACCATGCGCGACATGCGTTCCGATTCGCTCTCGATCGCTTCGAGCGAGTCGGCGTCCATGCCGTAGCGTTTGATCAGGTCGACATGCCCGCGAATCGCGGTCAACGGCGTGCGCAGCTCGTGCGACACGTCGGCGACGAAGCGCTGCTGCACGCTGAACAGGTTCTCAAGCCGCTGCATCATCTGGTTGAAGACGTGAACCAGCCGCCCAATTTCGTCCATCGGACCACGGTAGTCGAGGCGCGTCTTCAGGTCGTCCGCCGCCGCGATTTGCTCCGCCGCGCGAGTCACGCTGTCGATCGGCTTGAGCGCCCGCTCCGACAGCAGCAGCCCGATGCCAACCGAACCGACCAGCGCCATGCCGACGCTCGCGGTGATGATGGCGACCAAGCCGCGCGTCGCGTAGTTGATCGTTTCGAACGAGGTCGCCGCCTGAATGACGACCGGACGCCCCCAGATGTCGAGCGGGCGCGTCACCACGCGCCACGTCCCGGTGGCAACGTTGACGAAGCTGTAAAACTGGGTCCCGTTTTCGTCGCGCGCGTCGCGAAACTGCGATCGGTCAACGCGCAGCGCCGACCGATCGAGCGGATCGGAGTAGTTTTGCAGGTTATTCGACGCCCGCAGCAGCACCGGTTCGTCGCTGACATCCCAGACCTGCACGACCACGCCCGACGCGCGAAACACGTCAAGCTGCGGCAGGAAGATGACAATCCGCGCCGGACTGCCGAATTCGCGCACAAGCTCCGCCGAACTGTTATCCAAGACCTGATCGACCGTGTCATTGAGCGCCGTGTCGACGCTGTTGATCAGCGTCCAGCGCGTGACAAGGAAGACACTGATGCCCATGAGGATGATGATCAGCGCCAGCAGTCCCGAATACCAGAGGATCAGCTTGCCACGAATGGTCATTGAAACAGCTTATTCCTCTTCGCGCAGGACGTAGCCCACGCCGCGCACGGTATGTACCAGACGCGCTTCGGTGTTCTGTTCGGTCTTCTGGCGCAGGTAGCGCACGTAGACTTCGATGATGTTGCTTTCACCGCCGAAGTCGTAGCCCCAAACGCGGTCGAAAATCACGTCGCGCGTGAGCACCTGCCGCGGATTGCGCATGAACAGTTCGAGCAGTTCATATTCCTTCGCCGTCAGGTCGATCGGACGCTCACCGCGATAGGCGCGGTGCGTGCCGGTGTCGAGTGTCAAGTCGGCGAAACGTAGGATTTCCGGGCGCGAGGTCGGCGTCGAGCGGCGGAACAGGGCGCGGACGCGCGCCATCAGTTCGTCAACCGAGAATGGCTTGACGAGGTAGTCGTCAGCGCCGGCATCAAGCCCCTGCACGCGGTCTTTGATGTCGTCCTTCGCCGTCAGCATCAGGATTGGCACGTCGCTGGCGGCGCGCAGGCGCTTGCAGACTTCCAGCCCATCCAGACCGGGCAGCATCCAGTCGAGAATGACGAGATCGGGCGGGTTGTCACGCGCGATGCCCAAGCCGGTCTGCCCTTCACGGGCGACGCTCACGCGGTAGCCCTCGTAGATCAAGGCTCGTTCGACAAACTGTGCAATTCGCGCTTCATCTTCAATAAGCAGAATCCGTTCACCAGCCATAGCGTCTTAATATCCTACGTCACAGAGTTAACGATTCATAGTATAGCTGAAAACACACAGGAGTCTAAACGCGTGCATATCACCCGCGCCACTGGAAGAAAATGCTCTGTTCCGGCAGCGTCAGGTGGAAACGGCGACCGTTTTGCAGGTCGACGAAGACCAGCGATCCCAGCAGCGTCCCATCGACCTCTACCACCTCCTGATAACCGGCGATGAAGCGACCATCGGGCGAGACTTGAGGCGCGATCAGACCGTCGATCGCCAGCACGTCGGTTTGCGTCCCCGCCGCCAGATCGAAGTCGACGACCCGCAGCGGCGCGGTCAGGTCACTGCCTTCGGCGAGCAAAACGCGCAGGCGGTTCGGCAGGACTTCGCGCGCTCCCCTGACGATGCTGCTTGACGGGAACGGAATCCACTGCGCCGGCGCCGTCCCGACCGCCAGCGGATCGAAGACGTAGAAACCAGCGTCGGCGACCGGCGGCGATGCCGCGTCTACGTAGGTGAACGCGCGGTTATCCGCCAGCCACTCGGCGCGATTCGGGCGCGGGTCGTCGTCCGCCGCCGGGGAGTCGGTCACGATTCCCGAAGACAGGTCAAGCACGCCTGTCGCCACGCCGCCTTCGCTGTACACGTCGAGCAGCAGCTTGCTGCCGTCGGGGGCGTATCGCGGTCGGCGGTAGATGCGCGTATCGGCAGCCGCCCCGCCGGGATTCACGTGCGGCAGCACCAGCAGCGGTTCATCGCCGCCCTCGACGCCGACCGTCCAGATGCCGCTGCTTTCGTCGGCATAGGCGACCCGCGCTCCATCCGGGCTGAAGGTGAGATTGGTCGGCGCGAAACTGTCGATCGCGGCGAGCTGGTACGGCTGCGACCGGTTGAACGGTTGAATCCACATCTCGCCGCCGGTCACGTAGACAACCGAGCCATCATTGGGCGCGACTGCGTACTCGCTGATGCTTGACCCGGAGCCGGTGAACTGCCCTGCCGGCGCGCCGGTCGACGGCATGCGCCAGACTTGCAGCACGCCGCGCGCGTCGGGCGACAGGAAATAGCTGTCGGAAGACAGGACGAGCGCTGTTACCGTGCTGACGGGCTGCGGCGTCGATGTCTCCGCCGGGATAGGTGTTTCAATCGGCGCCTGCGTCACTTCGGGAGCAGGCGCGAGCGTCGATACCGCCTGCGCGGGCGACGCGACGGGCGGGCCCCATGCGTAGGCGACAACACCTTCGACCGGCAGCGGGAAGCCGAGTCCGGTCAGCGGGTCGAACAGGGCGATCACCCCGCCCTGAAACGCCAGAAGCAGCGAACCGTCGGGCGTCCAGCGTAAGCCTGCCAGCGCGACCGGCACTTGACCGATCGTCTCAACCTGCTGCGCGCCGCGCCGCAGACGCATCAACACGCCATAGCCTTCGGGGACAGCATCATCGACCGGATCGCGCGAGAAAAAGACGAGCGCGTCTTCGGCGTTTAGGTACGGCAGGCGGTAGTCGATGCTGTCGTCGAGCAGGACGATCTGCGCGTTGGCGGCGTCGAGGTTCATCAGGCGCAGGCTGCCTTCCGCCGGAGCGAAGACCAGCTCCGAGTCGCTGACCCACGTCGTCCCGACCGACGACGGGATCGCGCTCGTCAGCGCCATCGCGTTCCCTTCGCGGCGGTAAATCC
>JAEVZT010000658.1 GCA_023392115.1 Chloroflexota bacterium | reverse complement strand
GGGCTGTGCGCCGAAACCGGCGCGCTCTTGCAGGCGAACACGCTCAACAAGCGCGTCACCGCGTCGGCATGTGTCGCCTACCGACACCTGACCGAGATCGTCATTTTGACACCATGCGGCATCTGTCAGGAACGGCTCGCCCACTGGGGCGGCGATGTGGACGTTGCCGTGCCCGATCCCGCCGATCCGCACCGCTGGATCGCCAAGAAACTGCGCGAAGTAAACCCATACTACTGGGCAAAAGTCTACCTTGAGGGGCAATTTTGAGGAATCTACCATTCGATAAACCGGGGCGGTTCTTTCGGGGCAACCTGCACACCCATTCCACCCGTTCCGACGGACGGCTGACACCTGAAGCCGTCTGCCGCTACTACCGCCAGATGGGCTACCATTTCGTTTCGATCACTGATCACTTCATGGAGCGTTTCCAGTACCCGCTGACCGACGCCAGCGCCTGCCACAGCGACGACTTCATCACGCGGATGGGGGCGGAACTGCACGCGCCGGAAACCTGCACCGGCGAGTTGTGGCACATCCTCGCCGTCGGCTTGCCGCGCGACTTCGCGCCCAACGCGCCCGACGAAACCGGCGTATCGCTGGCGGCGCGGGCGATGGACAGCGGCGCTTACGTCGCCGTCGCCCACCCGGCATGGTACAACCTGAGCGAGGAAGACGTGATCGCGCTCGGGCAGGTACACGCCATCGAGACGATCAACGGCGTGTCGGCGGATCACAACGACCGCATCGACAGCTGGTACATGGTCGACGTGATGCTGGCGCGTGGCTACCGCTACAACGCCGTCGCCACCGACGACGCCCACTTCAAGCCGGATTTCAACGACACGGCGCGCGGTTGGGCATGGGTCAAGAGCGAAAGCCTGACTCCCGACAGCATCCTTGACGCCCTCAAGCGCGGCGAGTATTACAGCAGCACCGGACCGGAAATCTACGATATTCAGGTCACACCCGGCGACTGCGTCCGCGTCAAGTGCTCGCCCGCGAGCAGCGTCTTCGTGACGAGCAAGGGCGCGTGGACGGTTTACAGGCACGGGAACGGCATCACCGAAGCGGAGCTCAATATCCGGCGGCTGAATCAGCCCTACTGCCGCGTAACCGTCCGCGACGCGCATGGCGGGCGGGCGTGGTCAAATCCAATTTGGCTTACCGTATAGTGCTGAGTACCAAGTGCTGAGTGCTGAGGAGGTTTACAGTTCGCAGTAGGCAGTTGACAGTAAGAGAGTCGGGGTTCTGACTGTGAACTGTAAACTATTCACTGTGAACTTCTTTTCACTCCGTCGCGCAGGCGACGAGATGGACGATCGGCAGGTAGAGGATCACGGCTGCTGCCAGCGCCAGCGTGATCCCGACGATCGTCCAGCGCAGCCGCCCCGACAGCGCCCGGTGTCTGGCGACTGCGAACGTCACCGCGCCGAATGCGAGCAGCCACACCGGTGAACACAGGTTGAATAGGTAAAGCACATCGGCGGGCGTCCGGTGATCAGCGTAGAGCGCCGCGTCGATCTCGCGCTGATGGTAGGCTTGGTCGCACGTCAGCGGCTGCCCGTTGCGCGCCTCTGCCTCCCGAATGACAGGCGCGGTATCGACGGCGCTGTACAGAATGAACCCCGTCACGGCGAGCATGATCGCGTAGGCGGCGATCACGACCGGCAGCCAGCGAAACTGTCCGCTTGTCATTGTCCTCTGCATGGCGCGTCCTTCCAGTGTCGATGCTCATGAAAACCTATTACCGACTTCTATGCCTTGTCCACCCCTCACCCTGCTTGCTTCGCAAGCTGTCCCTCTCCCACGTAAACGGGGAGAAGGACAAAAAAGGTTTTCTCCCCTTCTCCCCGCTTGCGTGGGAGAAGGGGTCGGGGGTTGAGGGGTGAAAAAAGTGCATACCTCCGTTTCAAGCCTACCTATGAAAGTGCGGCAGCACCTCGCGCGCCATCATCTCGATCCGGTCGATGTCGTCAAGTTCAAGCCACTGGAGCATGAAACGCTCGACCCCCGCGTCGACAAACGCCCCAATTTGGTCGATGACCATCGACGGCGTGCCGACGAGCGCCCGCCCGCTGGAACGTACCTCGTCGAGCGTCTTGCCCTTCGACCGCAGCAGATCATTCAGCGCCGCGTCGTCTTTGGCGATCAGCACACGCGTCATCAGCGAGCGCTTGACCTCGCCCGGCTTGCGCCCGCGCTCCATCAGCAGATCGTTCAAGTGCGCGTTCAGTTCGCGGTACTTCTCCGCGCTGACCAACACGCCATTCCATTCGTCAGCGAACTCGGCTGCCAGCGGCAGCGTCCGCTTCTTGCCGATGCCGCCTATCAGCAGCGGCGGACCGCCGGGGCGCTTTGGGCGCGGCAGCAGCGTCGCTCGTTCGAGCGGGAAGTAATCGCTCTTGAACGATACCGGATCGTCGCTGTGCAGCAGGCGCGTGACGACTTCCAGCCCGTCGCGCAGCATGTTGAAGCGCTTGGGGAAATCGTAGAACGGCACGCCGAACAGACGGTGCTCGCGTTCCTGCCAGCCCGCGCCCATGCCGAGCACCAGCCGCCCCTGACTGAGATCGTCGATGGCTGCCGCCATCCGCACCAGTATCGACGGATGGCGGAAGGTAATCGGCGACACGAGCGTGCCGAACTCGATGCGCTCCGTCGCCGTCGCGGCATAGGTCAGCGATACCCACGCTTCGAGCGACTCAATATCGGGCGGGTTGGGGTTGGTGAAGTGGT
>JAEVZT010000646.1 GCA_023392115.1 Chloroflexota bacterium | reverse complement strand
CAACAAACCAGCGCTGCAAGACGAAGTACATCACCAGCAGCGGCAGGATGTTCAGAAACGTCCCGCTCATCTTGACGGCTTCATTCAGCCGGTCGAAGATGTTCACCGTGCCCGGCGGATACATGTTTTCATACGCCTGCGTGAATCTTGAAAGCTGCATCGGCAGCGTCGTCACGCCGCCTTCAAGAAAGATCCCCGTGAGGAAGGTTTCGTTCCAGTACCAGACTGTCGAGAAGATGAACGAGACGATAAAGGCGGGGATCGCCGATGGAACGGCGATCGTGAAGAAGATGCGCAGGTCGGAAGCGCCGTCCAGCCGCGCCGATTCCTCAAGCACTTTGGGGAAAGAAATGAAGTTCTGGTAGAAGATAAGGATGAAAATGGCGCTCCGGTAGCCCTGCCCCAGCATGGCAGGCAGGATGAGCGCCAGCGGGTTGCCGAGCAGCCCTAGATCGCGGTAGGTCAGCATTTGCGGGATGACAGTGTTCTGCGGCGGGATGACAAACGTGACGAGCAGGAGCAGAAAAATGATCGACTTCCCGCGAAAACGCTATCGTGCCAGCCCGTAACCAATGACCGAGGCGACGAAGGTTTGCAGCAGCGACGGGATGACGCTGATCACGATCGACGACATGAGCGTGTTGGGGTAATTCAGCACGCGGTAGCTCTTGATGTAGTTGCCGAAGTAAAGCTCAGTCGGAACCCACTGCACCATCGGGTTGAGCAGATCGTCAGGGCTTTTGATGCTGGTTACAAACATGAACAGGAGCGGTTGGAGATAGACGAATCCAATCGCGATCAACAGCGCGTACAGCACGACGGTGAATACCAGCCCGTTATGGACGCGATTGCCAAACAGGACGCTGCGCACGCGATCGGTGACGGCGTGACGCAGTATCGCCGTTGTCATCGTGACGCCCTCCTCGCCCACCGCGACAGGAATAGATAGACAATGGCGAGCAGCACGACCATCACCACGAGGTAAATGAATGCCATCGCGCTCGCGTAGCCGATGCCTCCCTGAACATTGTACGTTTGTGTGTAGATGTACCGGATCACGCGGTTCTCTGAGAAATGCGACAGGGTGACGATCGTGTAAATGGCGTTGACAAGCGTCGCCGTCGAAAGCGATGGCAAAGTGATCTTCCAGAACATCTCCCAGCTCGAAGCGCCGTCAATTGACGCCGCCTCGTAGATGCTTCGGTCGACTTTTTGCAGCATGGCGAGGTAGATCAAGATTTGCACGCCCGAAAACCAGAGGATGAGAATGAATGAGGTGAGCAGATACTCGACTGGGCTGCGCAGGGCGCGCGGCAGTTCCTGAAGGAAATCGGCGACGCCGGGAACGCTGGCGATTCCCGGCACAGAGGCAGCGCCCTGTGTCGTCAGTTCGTTGATGACCGGACCGCTGGTGATTACGATCGGCAGGAAGAAAATGACGCGAAACAGCCCCTTCAGCCTGAACTTCTGGTTGAGGAACATCGCGATGATCATCGCAAAGATCAGCACGATCGGGACTGAGACGAGCGTCTCGATCGTGTAGCCGATCAGCAGTTCGACAAAGGTCGGGTCGGTGAACAGGGCGCGGCTGTAGTTCGCCCATTCGACGAAGGTCAGGTTGATGCTGGTTGCCGTCACCGTGACCTGATTAACGCTGTAGCGGAGCGTCTCACCGAACGGCAGCAGCGTGAACAGCGCGAAGCCGATGACCCAGATCAGGACAAAGCCGTAGCCTTGCAGGGCTTCGCGGGTGCGGAGACTGATCTCGCGGCGAGGGCGGCTGCGACCCATCATAGTCCATTCTCCACGAGTCTGGCGTCTTTCGCCTCGACCGTTATTCCGCCGTAGTCGAATGGGCGGTCAGTATAGTTGACGACAATTTGCATGTCGTTGCCGTAGCGCGTGACAAAGACGCCTGTCGCCAAGCGTTCATGGGCGACGATCTCCTGCCCGCGCACCGGCGCAAGTAGCACGTTCATCCACGCGTAGGTTTCGCGAATGTGATCGCCCCATTGATCATATGCCGAGGTGTAAATCCACGCCGAAGGCGTATCGAGCATGGTGGCGGTGTCTTCGTAAGTCAGGAAGTACGAGGGATAGATGCCATATTCGACATGCCGCAGGAGGTCATTTCGCCCATCCGACGAGAAATTGAGCGCCGCGCCGTAATACGGCACATAGCCCGAGAGCACAGCCGGCAGGAACGGCACGGGTTCGGTGGTATAGATGTAGCCGTTGTCCCCAAGCGGCATATCGTAATAGGCGTGCGCCACACCGAAAAGGTAATCGTTGGGGCGGTAGAATCCCAACCGCTGTGGCGATCTGGATAGCAGCGTTTGATACGCTTCAATAGCCGCCTCACGATTGAGACGGGTGCTGTCGCGGTAGTCGCTGTAGAGGATATATCCAATGCTGTCGAGCGCCAACCCCGCCTCAAGCTGCGCCGAATAGTCGCTCGTGAAACGATCATAGCGCTCCTGAAGCGCCGCCAGCGTGAAGTAATTCACAGGGTAGCGGTTGTAGCCTTCCATGCTGACATTCGTGATCGCCATCGCCAGATCGTTGCGCGGCGAGTAGCCGGGTTCATCCCACAGCGCCGCCTGTGGATCAAGATAGAGCGAGAAGTGTCCGCCGCCAGCCTTGATTTCTTCTGCCAGCGCGCGCAGGTCGCTCATGCTGCCCAGCCCACCCTCGAGCGCCAGCGATGTCGGCGGCACGCTGGTCGCGCCGTATGGCTGCCAACCATAGTAGATGACGTCGGGGTTCTGAAGTTGCAGCCCCGCGAGTATCTCGCGCATCTGGCTGATGGTCGTCATCGGGATGAAGCGATTCCAGAACAGGACTCTTTCCTTGTCGCCGCCCAGAAATTCCAGCCGGATGCCGATGTTCGGGTTTGAGACGTCTACCCGGCGCAGGCGACCATTGTCGACAAGATACTGCTGGTAGCTTTGCGCCATGCCGACATAGTTTGACTCGTCTCCGGTCAGGAAGCGGTAGTGAACCACGGCGTCAAAGGCGTTCGTCTGTCTCTGAACAGTCGTCACGCCCGCGCCGGAACGGTTCGTCGCCTGAAAGTAGGTCTCGTTATAGATGAACGTGTGGTAGAGAAAGTTGAAATTCGTGATGATTCCGGCAGGATGCACCTGAAGCTCGCCATAGGCTGAGCCTTTCTCGACTATTGAGAGAAACGCATGCTCTCCCTCGCCATGTACCATCCCAAAAACCGGGAAGGAGATGGGGTTCGGTGTGGTAACCAGCGGATCCCACGGTTCAAAGGCGGTAATGCCGAGATCAGCGCCGTAATAACGCCCATAAAACATGTTCTTGGCTCTTGTCGTGTCGCCGAATCGGATCAAGCTGCCGGTGCCATCGGGAACAAACATGTAACCGGGCACGCTGCTGCCGCGTGTCGCGCCCATGAACGGATAGACGTAGACGCGTCCGAGCCGGAAGCCGGGATTATCCTCACGGATTGACTCGAACGGCACTTCGACGCGCACCCCGTCGGCTTCAAGCCGGACATTCACGCCGACGGCGATCCCGTATTCCTCAAACACCACCTGCGCTGAGATCCCCTGCTCGACTGGCTTGACTTCGAGCGTGTGTTCGGTGTTGGCAATCGAAACGCGCCGGTTGGTTGCTCGCGCGTCAAGGTATTCGATGCTGATGCCACTCTTGGCAAATGCCTGCCACGACGTATTCAGCCGGTCGCCCTCGAGCGGTTCGTCAAGACCCGAGTGCCACAGGTAGTTACTGCGCTTGTCGAGCACCTTGAATGCCAGCGTCGCCGGGTCGACGTGCAGTTGAAAGCGAGCATTTTCGGCGACCATGTCATAGGTCGCCGGGATTTCCTGCGCGGGCGTGCTGGCAACGGCTGCGCCAGACGGCATCGCTATGACTATAAGAAGCATTAGCGGCAGCACGAATGCAGTCCTGCCGCGCTCGTTGCTCAACTGCCGCCGCGTGAAAAAACTAAGGTTAGCCACGCAGACCGACCTCCTGAATGATCGCCAGAATGAACTCATACAGTTGGTTGAACAGCACGTACAGGATGTAGGCGGTCAGCAGGAACATCGCCATGGTGAACAGCGTCGTCAAGAGGTTGCGGACTGTCTCCGACACCGTGTAGTTG
>JAEVZT010000602.1 GCA_023392115.1 Chloroflexota bacterium | reverse complement strand
GCAGGGTGTCCGGTAAGTTCGCCTGCACGTTGAGCAGGGCAATCCCCCACTCGTTGAGCTGTGTCCTCAGCGGCGAGGTTGACAGCGACGCGATCGACTCCAGCGCCGAGCGATCGGCGGGCGCGGTGAAAAACTCGGGCGGCTGAGCGTCGACGAACGACGCCTGAACCATGTTATAGCCGTAACAGGCGCTGTTGCGGTCAAGCACGCCGCAGTTGCTGCCAACCGCGTTGAGCGCGTCTTCGATGATCGTCGGGCAGGTGTCGTCGTCGAACTGCGCCTCGCTCGTCCTCAGCGTGACGCCGAAACCCAGTAAGATGATGATAGCAGCGGGAAGCAGGATGCGAAGACGCATGAGAGATGTCCCTTAAGAAAACTTGTGTGCGTCAGTGAACTCTAGCCTCAAACTGAGGTCACCTTGAATAATAGCGTCAATTGCCACTTTTTCGCTTGTAGATATTCGACGAGTTAGCGATCGACGCGCCGTACCGGCTTGAGCAGGCTCAGGTCGAACGAATCGATCCCGTCCTCGCCGACGCGCTCGAGTTCGGCGCGGACGCGGGCGGCGTCGGCGCGGAGCTGCGCCACGTCGATCCCCTGACAGGTGTCCGGCAGCAGCGCCAGCCATTGAATCGAGCGCAGCAGCATCTTGAGCGCGCCGCGATGGTTGCGCCGCGTCACCTGATAGTAGGCGACGCCAACTTGCAGCACGGCGCGGTACAGGTCGCGCACCGGGCCCGTTTCCTCGACCCACAGCGCCTCAAATAGATCGTGCTGCTTGTAAAACTCACCCGCGTTGAACTTGGCGATCGCCTCTTCGCCTTCGGGCGGCAGCGGTTCAGCGCAGTCGGCATCGAGCGCCACCAGCAGCGCCGGGTCGGGCACACGGGCGAGGTCTGCCAGCACGGTTGGAAGCTGTGCCGCCAGTTCACCGGGCGCGAGGACGAGATTCGCGCCGCTCAGGAGCGCGCCGTCGCGCACGGCAGGATCGTCCGTAATGACGACGATCGGAATCCGGCGGGTGGCGGGGCTGGTCTTGGGCGTCGTCGTCCAGAAGCGCCAGTCGGGGTCATCGCCGGAGACGAGGATCAGCGCGGCGTGATCGTCGGCGAGCCGCGCGACGTAACCGGCGCGATCGGCGTAGCGCGCGGCGCTGTACCCCGTCGGGATCAAGTGCTCACCGGGCGCGCTTCCGGCAAAAACGACGATCGGCTGCGGCATAAGGTTTCCCTTCCTATCGACCCTACAACCGTCCCTCAATCACCACCTGTTCCAGCACCAGCGTTTGATCGCGCTCAACCGGCACGACACCGAAGCGGAAGCGTCCCTGCGGCGTGACGACGGCGTACTGGTTATCGATCCACGCGACAAAACCGCATGCACCGTGCGGGGCGTAGGGCGCCTCGTGGATCGTTTCGCCGTCGATGGCGAAGGTCGCGCCGTCGGGACGCCAGTCGAGCGTGTAGGTGTGGCGCGACGCGAGCAGCGATCCGTCGAGCAGCCGTTCGCTGATGCGCAGGCGGCGCTGAATCGGCTGCCAGAGTCTAGCGTACAGGGCGGGCGCGCGCATCAACAGGACGGCGGGCGCGGCGAACGGCGCGAGCATCAGCGCGCCGGGGTGGCTGGCGTCGATCATCGCCGCTTTCCAGCCGTGACCGGGCACGCCGTAGGCAAGCTGCATGTCGCTCGGCGGCGCGGCGAAGAAGAACCAGATCGCCTGTGGCAGATGCGGCAGGCGGCGCAGGTCGGGCGAGAACGGGTGATTCCAGAAGCCGAAGCCCGCCGTCCCGCGCAGTTGATCGCCGGGAGCTGACGCCCACGCCGTGACCGTCATGCGCAGCGGCGGACGCCACGTGAAATCGAGCCGCTCGTATACATAATCGGCGATCTGCGCGTTGCTGTAGCCGTCGTAGCCGCCGGCAACCGTCAGCGACAGCCGTCCCTGACCGGCGCGTACGGTTCCAGCGCCAACTTGAGTGACAGCCCAGTCTGACAGCGAGCCGTCAACGAACGTATCCTGTCGTTTTTGCGGCGCAGATTCGTACAAATGTTCCACTCCGTAACCTGCCTATTTTGCGGTATAATTTTACCTGATAGATTGTGAAGAAACGGGGAATACCACATTGGAAATCACTTGGTATGGACACAGCTGTTTTCGCTTCGTCGAGCGCGGGCGCGTCACGATCGTGACCGATCCCTTCGCGGATGAAATCGGCATTCCGTCGCCGAAGTTGAAAGCAGACGTAGTGACGATCAGTCACGATGTGCCGGGGCACAATTACGTGGAAGCAGTCAAGACGCCGTCGCACGTCCTGCGCGGTCCGGGCGAATACGAGATTGGTGGCGTGTTCATCATGGGCATTCCCATGCACGACACGCAAAGTCACGCACCGCGTCCGAATGTCGGCTACCTGTTCGACTACGAGGGGCTGACCGTCCTGCATCTCGGCGACTTGAATCACACGCCGACGCAGGCGATGGTCGAGGAGTTCGGCGAGGTTAACATCCTGCTCGTGCCGGTTGGCGGCGGCATGGGTTTGAAGGCGGCGCAGGCTGCTGAAGTCGTCTCGCTTGTAGAGCCAAATTACGTCGTGCCGATGCACTACGCGCTGCCCGGTCTGGCATTTGAGCTTGATCCGCTCGACAAGTTCCTGAAAGCAATGGGCGTCAGCAAGGTACAGGAATCCGATATATTGAAGGTGACCGCGTCGGACAAACCTGATCAACCGCAGGTGGTGGTGTTGAACCGTCAAGTATAGGGAGCTGGTGGCGTGAGTGTGAAATTACTGATGAACTGGGATATCAAGCCGGGGCGAGATCAGGAATACTTCGAGTTCGTCGTGCGCGAATGGATTCCCGGCATTCAGCGGTTAGGCTTGCAGCCGACCGGCGCATGGTACACCGTGTACAGCCGCACCAAAGAATCATCGCAGATGATGACCGAGGGCATCGCCAAAGACCTCGAGGCGATGCAGGGCATCCTCGGCAGCGACGACTGGCAGTCCCTGCATGACAAGCTGCAGGAGTTTGTCCACAATTACACGCAGAAAATCGTCCACGTCACCGGTGGGTTTCAAATTTGACGGTGATAGACGCAGCAGCACGTAGGTTGGAGAGAAAGCCCGCGCACGCGGGCTGTTTCCGTTCTAGCCGCTGTTACGCCCGCTTCGGCTTTGCTTTTGCCTTGCCGAGCGCGGCGGCGGCAAGCTGCCCGGTAAGCGACCCGCTGATCGGGACGCTCACCGCGGCGATCGCCAGCCAACCGAGGCACGGAACCACGCCGAGCAAGCTGTAGACGAGGCTGGCGATGATCATCCCCAACACCCACTGGATCGTCGCATCGCGGTGCGCCCGCAGCGCGGCGATCAACACGCCGAACTCGAAGAACACGCCGACCGTCGGCTCGGCGGCTTAGCGCCCCAACCCGAGCGCGAAGAGCGGTTGAATCAGCAGGTTGTACACCAACAGGATCGGCAGCAGGCAGCAGGTGAGCGTCATGATCAGTCCGCCGCTGAGCAGCCCTTCGCCGGCGTTCCCCGCGATCAGCAGCGACACGAAGCCGAGCAGCAGGTTCGGCACATTGTAGGCGACAAACGCCACCAGCGGACCTGTGCCGAGCGAGAGGTAGCGCCCGAAGTCATTCCACGCGGGCAGCGGGCGCGGGTAGCCCAAGCGAACATTCCGTACCAGCTCGACTTGATAGCCGAGCAGCATCGTCCAGCCGACCAAGCCGATCAGGAACGGCGTCAGCAGCGTCGACGCCACCGACACGATCGCCGTGACGATCGCTTTGCTCACCCAGTCCGGATCATCGAAGATATAGGTAAACGCGCGCGGGATGTCGATCACGATTGAGCCTCTTCGTTCAGCGCTTCCGTATAAGCTTCAAGTTCTTCGAGCGTCATTTCGCCGTATTTCGGATAGCGGATCACGCCGTTCTGGTCGACGACGTAGGTCACCGGAAGCTGGCGGATGCCGTATTCGTCGGCGACTTCCTGATCGACATCCATGAGCACCATCAGCCCATCGACGCCGTTTTCATCGAGGAACGCCTGCACCTGCTCGCTCGTCTCGGCGACGTTGACGGCAAGGATCGCCGCGCCGTTTTCCGGCTGCGCCTTGACGAACGCCTCAAATGCCGGCAGTTCGCGGCGGCACGGCTCGCACCACGTCGCCCAGAAGTTGA
>JAEVZT010000592.1 GCA_023392115.1 Chloroflexota bacterium | reverse complement strand
CAAGCCGAGCGCCGACGTTGTGCTCGGCACGCTGCGCGGCAAGCGCGTCGCCTTCATCCCGCGTCACGGCATCGGACACGTCTACACGCCGTCAACTGTCCCTTACCGCGCCAACATCTACGCCTTGAAACTGCTCGGCGTGCGCCACGTGATCGCCGTCAACGCCTGCGGCTCGCTGCGTGAGGATTACGCGCCGGGACACATCGTCCTGCCCGACCAGTTATTCGACCACACGAAGTCCGATCGCGGGCGCTCGTTCTTCGATACCGGGCTTGTCGCGCACGTCGGCGTCGCCGACCCGCTGTGCCCGGCGTTGAACGAATTGACGGCTCAAGCCGTCGAAGCGGCGGGCGGAGTCGTCCATCGCGGCGGCACGAATATCACGATCGAAGGTCCGCGCTTCAGCACGCGCGGCGAGAGCAACATCTACCGCAGTTGGGGGTGCAGTATCATCGGCATGACGACCTGCCCGGAAGCATTTCTGGCGCGCGAGGCGGAGATGTGCTACGTCACCATGTCGCACGTCACCGACTACGATACGTGGCACACGAGCGAAAGCGCGGTCACCGTCGAGATGGTCATCGAGACGATGCACCACAATCTGAACATCGCGCAGCAGGCAGTCGCCAACGCCGTCGAGCTGCTCGAAGATGGCTTCGACTGCGACTGTCACCACGCGCTCGACAACGCCATCATGACCGACCGCGCCGCCATCGCGCCGGAGACGCGCGCCCGCTTGCAGCCGATCGTCGGGCGACTGCTCGGTTAATTCAATGGCTGTCCCGCCGCTGACCCTGCCACAAGAGGAAGCCGCGCGCCATCCGCGTGCTGAACCGGCGCTGCTGTGGATTGCCGCCGCGTTCATCGTCGTCAACGCGCTCGGCTTGAGCTTGGGACGCGGACAGTTCGCAATCGCCGACTGGGTGCATGTCGCGGCATGGATAGCCTGCGCGGTCGTCGGCAGCCGCGCCATCCGCGCTAAGCTGCCGACTCACGATCCGCTGCTGTTCCCGCTGGCGATGTTCATGTCCGGCTGGGGGCTGATCATGATCGAACGGCTCGCGCCGCCGTTTGCCGAGCGCCAAGCTCTGTGGTTGGTCGTCTCGACCGCCGCGCTGATCGCCGTCGTCTACGTACCGCGCGCACTCTATCTGCTGCGCGCTTACCGCTATACCCTGCTGGTGATCGGCTTGGTGCTGCTGGTGGCGACGATCCTGCTCGGCACGAATCCGTCGGGTCAGGCGGGCGCGCCTGAATTGTGGCTCGGCGTGGGGTCACTGTTCTTCCAGCCGTCAGAGGCGCTCAAAGTGATCCTCGTCGCATTTCTGGCGAGCTACCTCGCCGAGCAGTATCCGGCGCTGCGAACACAGGGCTTCGGCGTTGAACAGCGGCGGATGTACCTGTCGCCACGCCTGTTCGGACCGATCCTGCTCATGTGGGGGCTGTCGGTCGTGATCCTCGTGTGGCAGCGCGACCTCGGCACGGCGATCCTGTTCTTCATCGTCTTCCTGATCCTGCTCTATATCGCCAGCGGTTACACGCCGCTGCTGATCAGTGGGGCGCTGCTGGTGGTCGCTGCCGGGGTAGTCGCCTACCGCCTGTTCGACGTCGTCCAGCTTCGCGTCGACATTTGGATCGATCCGTGGGCAGACGCCGGCGGACGCTCGTACCAGATCGTGCAGAGCCTGATGGCGTTCGCGTCGGGCGGAATTTTCGGGCAGGGAATCGGACAGGGCGCGCCGGTTTTCGTCCCGGTCGTCCACTCCGACTTCGTGATCGCCGCGCTGGCGGAGGAATGGGGCTTGCTCGGCATTGTCTCCGCGATCGCCTGTATCACCACCTTCGTCGTGCGCGGGCTGCGGATCGCCATCTTCCAGAACACGCGCCCGTTTCACGCGCTGCTGGCAGTCGGCTTGAGCATCCTGCTGGGTGTCCAAAGCCTGATGATCATGGGCGGCGTCCTCAAGCTGATCCCGCTGACGGGCGTCACCCTGCCGTATTTCAGCTATGGTGGCAGTTCGCTGCTCGTCAATTTCATCATGGTCGGGCTGCTGCTTCGTTTGTCGTCAGGGGAGAATTAGCGTGCAGTTCACGCGCGAGATCAACCGCCTGCTGATCGGGCTGCTCGTCCTGTTCGCGGTCGTCACCGTCGCGGCGGCGTACTGGGCGATCGTCGGAGCAGACACGATCTTGCTGCGCGAGGATAACCCGCGCCGCGTCCTTGCCGAAAGCTCGATCGTGCGCGGGACGATCTTCGACCGCGGCGGCGAACCGCTGGTTACATCGGAACGTAATGCCGGCGGAACGGTCACGCGCGCGTACCTGCACCCGTCGACGTACAGCGCGCTCGGCTACTACAGCGTGCGCTACGGCGTCGGCGGCGCGGAAGCGGCATACAATGCCGTCCTGCGCGGCGACGATCTGGCGCTCAGTCCCGCCGAAATCGCCGTCAACGACCTGCTGCACCACCCGCAGCAGGGATCGGATATCCGCCTGACGCTCGACCTCGACATTCAAGACACGGTCGCGGCAGCGATGGAAGGGCAAACCGGGGCGGCGGTCGTACTCGGCGTGCCGGGCGGCAATATTCTGGCGCTCGTCAGCCTGCCGACATATGACCCGAACACGCTCGACGCGGAATGGGATCGACTGCGCGCCGAAGCAGGCAATCCGTTCTTCAACCGCGTCATTCAGGGGCGCTACCAGCCCGGCGGGACGCTGCAAACGCCGCTGATGGCGGCTGGACTGTTGTTCGGCGTGCCGCTGACGCAGACGTCATCACAGGCGACCGAACCGATCGTCATCGACGATCTTGAACTCGGCTGCGCCGTGCGCCTGCCGCCGATCGAACTGACACTGCGCGAAGCCTACGCGTTTGCCTGCCCACAGTCGTTCGCCGCGCTGGTCGAGTCGCTCGGCGTCGAAGCGATCACGGCGACGTTTGACACTTTCCAGCTTGCCGACGCGCCAACCGTCGCGGGGTGCGCGGTGCTGCCCGCCCCATCAGCGGAAGGCACACCGCCGCCCGCGACGACATCAAGCCCC
>JAEVZT010000575.1 GCA_023392115.1 Chloroflexota bacterium | reverse complement strand
CTGAAGCAGTGTTCGGACATGGATCCGCACCTGCGCGCTCGTGCGTACCACGCCCTTCGAGAATGCAGCAGCGCCGCCGAACGCCAATTGCACTTGCAGTGGGCAAATCGATCGGAAAACGATTGGCTGATCGCCGAAGCGCACTTCGTCGCGGGATGGATTGCCTTCGAAATAGACAACGCGCCGGACGACGCACAGCATCACCTCGACCAGTCGCTCCGGCTGTTCCGGCAGCGAGAGGACGAAACGATGGTTGCAGTCGTCCTCAACAGCCTTGGAGAGCTAGCCGAACAGCAGGGCGATCTGGAACGCGCTGCCGAATACATACGCCGAGCATTCCAAATGTCGCGTAAAGAGGGCTTGAACGATCCTGTGCGCCCGATGAACCTCGGACGCGTTTTGGTGAAACTGGGTGACGAGGCACAGGCGCGATCACTGTTTCAAGCCGCGCTCGATCGGGTGGTAATTCAAGGCAGTCCGATATGGGCATACTATGTGCTTTACGAAGTCGCCCGTTATCTGTGCGGCAAACGCGCGCACTATTACGCGGCACAAGTCCTCGCCACCTGTCGCATGCTGTGCATGCAGATCGCGTTTCCACCAGAACCGGTTGACACGCTGCTCGTTTCACTGCGCAGCCAGATGGGCGATGATGCCACCTTGGATCAGTTGTGGGCTGCGGGCAAGACACTCTCGATGGCTGAGGCGATCAGCTTGGCGCAACAGGCGCTTGACGAGTTGAGCGAATAAGTGGGGGTTGTAAGTAGAGGACAAGCTAGCGGCTCGCCCCCACCCATCCGCAAGCACTGCCTAGACCTTCACGTCCTGCCACGCGCGCGTGATTTGGCGCTCGCCGCGCTTCATCGCCAGCAGCAGCGCGTCCTGATCAACCGGGATCGAGAACACGCGGACGCCAACGGCGTTATAAATCGCGTTGCAGATCGCCGGCGTCGTGTTAATCGACGGGATCTCGCCAACCCCCTTCGCGCCGTATGGTCCGTCGCTGGAACGGTGCTCGACCAGCCGCGAAACGATCTCCGGCGCGTGCTTGATGCTCGGCATCTTGTAACGTGAGAGCAGGTGCGACCACGGCACGCCGTCCTCGATGATAAATGCTTCCGTCAGACAGTTGCCGAGCGCCATGACGATCCCGCCCTCGATCTGCCCCTGAAGCATCAGCGGGTTAATCGCGCGCCCGATGTCGGTGCTGCTCAAGACCTTGTGTACGTGGACTTCGCCCGTGTCACAGTCAACCTCGACCAGCGCCGCCTGTGTCGCGTAGCTGAAGGCGAAATGCATGTCGCCGCCGGATCCGAGTGGCTGGGTCTTCGGCGCGTGATACTCGTGGCGGGCGCGGGCGCTGATACCGTTCTGACGCATCCACGCCACCACCTGCCCCATTTCAAGCGGCTCAAGTCGATCTTCGGTGTGCAGCAGCCCTTCTTCATAGCGGATCGCGGTGGGCGGCACGTCGAGAATTTCGGCGGCATTCTGCATCAAGGCTTCGCGCAGCGCGACCGCCGCCAGACGCGCGGCGTTGCCGGTCATGAACGTCTGCCGGGACGCCGTCGTTGGTCCGCCGTTTGGTGTGAGGTCGGTATCGCACAGCAGCACGCGGACGCGATCATACGGCACGCGCATTTCTTCCGCCGCGCACTGTGCCACGACGTGGGCGATTCCCTGCCCCATATCCGCCGCCGCCGTGCGCACTTCGAGCGTCCCGTCTTCAAACGCTTCGATTTCGGCTTCCGACTTGTCAGGAGCGCCGCCGCCCAAGCCGGTGTTCTTATACGCGCAGGCGATGCCCCACGCATAGGCTCTATTGCCTTCGCGCCACGCCCAGCGGAAGCCATGCCCGTTCGACTGCGCGGTCATGTCGCGGCGCACGTCGTCGATCGTCTCCAGCAAGCCAACCGACTCGCGCAGGAGCTGACCGGTCGCCGTCGTCACGCCGACGGTCTGCGCGTTGATCTGCCGCAGTTCCAGCGGATCGATGTTCAGGGCTTCGGCTATCATATCCATGTTCTGCTCGACGGCGAACGCCGACTGCGTCACGCCGAAGCCGCGAAACGCGCCGCTCGGTACGTTGTTGGTGTACATGGCGAAGCAGTCGATCTTGGCGTTGGGGATGTTGTACGGACCTGTCGCGTGAGTCGTCGCGCGCGTCATGACCTTGTCGCTCAACGACGCATACGCGCCGCCATCACCATAGAGCGTCGCCTCAACCGCTGTCAGCCGACCGTCGCGCGTCGCCCCGGTTTTGATGCGGATGATCGTCGCGTGGCGTTTCGGGTGGAAGATCAGCGACTCCTGCCGCGAGTAGAGCATCTTCACCGGGCAGCCGGTGACAGTCGCCAGCATGGCGGCGTGGATCTGCCCGGCAATGTCCTCTTTGCCGCCGAAACCGCCGCCGATCAGCGTGCCGATGATCCGTACGTCGGATTCAGGCAGCCCCATCGCCAGCGCGATCTGGTTGCGATCTTGATAGGCGATCTGCGATCCGACGTAAACCGTCAGCTTGTCGTGTCCCGCATAGCCCTTCGGCACGCCGATCGCGCATTCCGGTTCGAGGAAGGCGTGCTCGGTCGTAGGCGTTCTGTACTCGTGCTCGACGATCACGTCGGCTTGGGCGAACCCCTGCTCAATGTCGCCGTGGCGCACCTTGATGTGCTTGAGCAGGTTGCCGGTCGGGTGTTCGGGATGGAGTACCGGTGCTTCCGGGGAATGGGCATAGACCGGATCGGCGACGACCGGCAGCGGATTGTATTCCACCTTGATCAGCCGCAGCGCTTCATCGGCGACCTCCGGCGTATCCGCCGCGACGATTGCCACCGCGTCACCAACATAGCGGACGCGATCGCCGCACAGGACGGGCCAGTCGCGGTAGACAAGCCCGTGCAGATTTTCACCGGGAACGTCTTCATGCGTCAGCACGGCGCGCACACGCGGGAGCGCCTTCGCCGCCGACGTGTCGATGCTGACGACTTCGGCGTGCGGCAGCGGCGAGCGCAGCGTCCGCGCGTAGATCATGCCGGGGAACGTGTAATCGTCGGTATACTTCGCCTTGCCCGTGACCTTCTCGACGACTTCCTGCGGCGGCACGCTTCGGCTGATGGCGTGCATCGGCTCGTCGACCTGCGGATCGTTGACCGGCAGCGGCGGCAGCCCGCGCTGTTCGCGCGCCGCGCTCTTGATCGCCTGTATCACGCTCTGGTAGCC
>JAEVZT010000542.1 GCA_023392115.1 Chloroflexota bacterium | reverse complement strand
AATCGCCTTGACGAGACTCAACCCCAGCCCTGAGCCGGTCACATGCTCTAGCCCCTTCTGCTTGACTCGAAAGACGCGGTCGAACACGCGCGTTTGCATTTCTTCCGCGATACCCACGCCGGTATCTTCAACTTCAAAGACTAGAGTACCGTTTTCTTGGCGAACTTGCACCAGTACGTTTCCACCGGCGGGCGTGAACTTGATCGCGTTCTCAACCAGATTGCTCAGAGCGCGCTCAAACTGCTCGACATCACATGTGAACGACGGCAGGTTATCGAAAACACGCATTCCCAGCACGACACGCTTGTCGTCGGCGAGCTGCTGCATCTCCTCGACGGCGCGCGTGACGAGTTCACTCGGCGGGCACCTTTCCATCGTTCGCGCGCCCATCTTCGCCCGTTCAAGGTCGAGGATACCACTGATGATGCGGTGCATGCGCTGTAGCTGTTTGTCGATCTGAGCGATCGACTCATGGATTTCGCCGTCCGGCAGCGCGGCGGCATCGTCCTGAAGCAGTTCGAGGTTCGCCATCGCCGCCTGCAGCGGGTTCTTAAGATCGTGACTCGTCATCCGCACCATCTCGCTTTTCATGCGGTCGAGTTCCTTCAACTGGGTGACGTCGTTCAGAACCGCCACCCACCCGCTGACGCGCTTGCCCCCGAGCGCCGCCAGATGGCACTGGTAATAGCGGTCGTTGTAGGCGATTTCATAGGTGTAAGCTCGGCTGCGCCGGATCGCTTTGAGCATGGCGCGAGCATCGGTCGGCAGCGATCCGTCCGGCACCCAGTCCCATATCGGCGCGCTGTCAATGGACACGTTTGACGCAAACAGCGCGCGCGCCGCCGGGTTTGCAAAGATCACGCGGAAACGGCGGTCAACGGCGATCACCGGGCTTTCGGTGCTCACCAGCACCGTTTCAAGCTGGCTGCGCGCGAAATCCACCTGACGCGTTAGCTGCTGCTGGTCTTCAAGCAGTTGGCTGTGAACGATAGCGACGACCGCCTGCGCGCCGAGCAGTTCGAGCAGATGGGCATCATCGCGCCCGAACAACCGCCCCTGCCTGCCGGCGACGACCATCAACGCGCCGATCGGCTGCGCCCCATGCAGCAGCGGCGCGCAGATCACCGAGCCGAAGGTCTCTTTCGCCAGCACAAGGCTGTCGTCGCCGCGCCAGTCACGCCCGTAATCGTCGAGGATGATCGGCTGCCGCCGCTCGACAACTTCCCCGGCAAGCCCATCGCCGGACGTCATGCGCACGTCGAGATACGCCTGTGGCAGGTTGTAGACATGGGCAATCTGGAGCGCGCCGCCGCCGTCGAGAAAGATGGCGACACCGTTCGCGCCGAGCAGCGCCGCCGCCTGATGGGCGATCTGGTTGAGCAGGGACGTGATCGACGCCTGCTGTGTAATGGCGATGTTGACGCCCCGGATCGCTTCAACTTGCGAATTGCGCTCCGCCAGCGGACGAATGATTTCCTCTTGCAGCACGGCGAAACTGACGATCAGCGCGGCGATGGCGCATGAGCTGAGCGAGAACGCTGAAATGCCGAGCGCCGGATTGAGGAAGCCGATCCCCTGCCCAATGACGAACATCGTCAAACCGATGCGGAGCGCGCGCGAGCGAATTTTCCGGCGGTAGCGCCAGATCAGCAGCAGCGTCGCGCCGCCGAACAGCAGGAAGAACAGTGCCGAGAGGGGGTGCGTGGGGCGAGTTTCCAGCACCGGCAGTTCCGCAGCGACCGACGCGCGATTGACGGTCAGGACAATCTGGTAAGCGAGGACGATGAGCAGGCTCGCGAACGCCAGCCAGCGAAATCGGCGCGTGCCCATGCGGACGGTGACGGCGGTCAGGACGTAGACGGCAACGCTTGCGCCGGTGAAACCGAGTTCAGCCAAACCGACGGCGATATTCATCGCCGCCGACGCCGGCATGTCGAGCAGCGTCAACGCTTGCACCATGAATGAGCCGGCGTTCCACAGGCAGACGAAAAGCAGAAATGCCGCGAAGAAGCGGTTGCGCTCCTGACGGCGATCGCTCCAAAGCACGATCAGCAGGAAGCTGAGTCCCAGAGGCAGAGTCAAGCCGCTCAGCAGCAGCGTGATCGTGTTCAATCCCGGCATCGCGGTTTCAGGCAGTCTTGTGCGATTGTTTCTCGAAGCGGTAGCCGATCCGGTGTTCGGTCAGGATGTAGGTCGGGTTGGCGGCATCCCGCTCGACCTTGCGCCGAAGCTGGCTGATATAGACGCGCGGGTAATAGATGTCGTCGACGTATTCGTGTCCCCACACCTGCTCCAGCAGCTCGCGCTGGGTGACGACGTGACCGGCGTTTTCCAACAGCACCGCCAGCAGTTTGAATTCGGTCGGCGTCAGGTGAATCTTACGGTTGTTGACGTGTACCTGACGCCGGTGCAGGTCGACGCTCAGGTAGCCGTCGTCATAACGCTGGTCGCTCTCAACGCTCGACAGGCGCGCTCGCCGCACCAGTGCGTCGACCCGCGCGACGAACTCGTTCAGGCGTACCGGCTTGATGAGGTACTCGTCCGCGCCGGCGGTCAAGCCGTCGACAACATCCTCCTCAGTCACCGCCTGCGCCGACAGCATCATGATCGGCGCATCGGAAACGTCACGAATGCGTCGGCAAACCGTCAAGCCGTCGACGTTCTCCGGCATTACAATGTCTAGGATCACGATCTCCGGGCGCTCGGCGTAGAACGCGCGCAGCGCTTCCAGACCATCGCCGCAGAGGATGACGTCATACCCTGCGCGCTTGAGTTTACGCCCCAGCGCATCGCGGATTGCCTGTTCATCGTCTACAATCATTGCTTTCATAGGGTTTTGGGTGGTATTGTCTCTCTCAACTACCTTCAGTCGGAACATGGCGTAAGTGACGGTGTGGGCTTCTGGCTATAATCATCACATAAGAACGGTGGCTTTTTCGATTAAGAAAGGTTCCTCATGGCACAGTATGTACCGAGGAAATTCATCTCCCTGCTGCTGATCACGGTGCTGGTTTCGTTGATCAGCGCGTGCAACCTCAGCGCCTCAGGGCAAGCGCAGGAAACGCTCCAGCCGACAGGGACGGGCACGGCAACCGGCACTATCCTGCCGTCACGCACGCCGCAGGGAACCAGCGGCGCGCCGACACCGCTCCCTCTGACCTCGGCAGCGCGTCCAACCGGACAAGTCCTGTTCCCGACGGCAGTCGTCGTCTTGCCGCCGACCTCGCGCCCGCCGCAGATTCCGACGAACACCTCGGTGCCTGTCAATATTGTCATCCTGTCGCCTGTGCCCGGCAACGTCGTCGCCGGCAACGTACAGGTACTCGGCTCTGCAACGCACCCGCAGTTCTTGCAGTACCAGTTGGAATTTGGACCCGACCCGAACCCGGGCAACTTGTGGTATCCCGCCACCGGCGCGATCACGACGCCGGTCATTAATGGGTTGCTCGGCATCTGGAATACAACCTCGATCCCCGACTCGACTTATCAACTGCGCCTGCGCGTCTTCTTGCGTGATGGCACGCTGCTGACGACCGTCATCAACAACATTCGCGTCCAGAACCGCCAGAATACGCCAGTCCCATCGGCGACGCCAAACGTCCCGCGCCCAATCGCCGCCTTCGGTGTCGATCGCGCGTCGGGTCAAGTGCCGTTGACCGTGCGCTTCACGAACCAGTCGAGCGGCACGATCAACAACATCGCGTGGAATTTTGGCGACGGCACGTCATCCACTGAGGCGAACCCCGTCCACACCTTCAACCAGCCGGGCTTGTACAACGTCACGCTGACGGTCACCGGACCCGGTGGGTCATCGAACGTCTCGCGCCAGATCAACGTCCAGAGCCCCAGCGCTCCGGTCGCCGGTTTCACGATGGACAAGACGAGCGGGTTAACGCCGCTGACCGTCCAGTTCACCGACACATCGACAGGCACGGTCACATCCTACCTCTGGAACTTCAGCGACGGTACGACCAGCACCGACCGCAATCCGGCGCACACCTTCACCACGCCCGGCACGTATAACATCTTCCTGACGGTCACGGGTCCCGGCGGCTCGTCGAGCGTCACGCGCCAGATCGTCGTGACAAGCGCCGTCCCACCGACACTAACGCCATCACTCACGTTCACGCCTACCTTCACGCCAACCTTCACGACGACTCCCGTGCCGCCAACGGCGACGTTTACGCCGACGTTCACCGAAACGCCGACTGAAACGCCGATCCCGCCAACAGCCACCGATACGCCGCCGACGCTCATGGCAGGGTTCACCGCCGCGCCGAGCGCGGGCGATCCGCTGACAATC